>CAMJAO010000071.1 GCA_946403615.1 uncultured Prevotellaceae bacterium | reverse complement strand
TTGGTCGGAGATTACATGTCCATGAAATCTTCCATGCCCAGCTCTTTCATGATTTGTTCTTGGAAAGCCTTGTCGTCGTTGAGTTTCTTGGCGATGGGGTTAGCTTCGGTAATCTTCTCAAACTCTTCGAGTTGTTTTGTGATTTCCTCATATTTCTTTCCAAGGCCCTCAAGGTCAGCCATGATTTTGCCAACAGCCTCCTGGTCGCCTTTAGCAGCGGCTTCTTCCATCTTCTTCTGCATGTCGGCCATTTCCGTCATCATGGGCTTAGAGGCTTTCATGGCGTCTTTGAACATGGCTTTCCACTCGTCCTCAGTCCATTTTTCGCTTTCAGCCTTGGTCTTCTCCAACAGAGCGGCCAGGTCTACAGTCTCCTCTGCTTTGGGAGCATCGGCTACTTCAGTCTTGTCGCCTTCTTTGGGAGCGTTAGCGTCGCTCTTGGCCTCGTTCTTACAAGATGTGAAACAAATGGCAGCTGCCATCACGAACAATCCTACAAATACTTTTTTCATGTTTAGTAAACTTTTAAAGGTGAATAATTAAGTTATTTGATTCGTTTCGGTTGCAAATATACGGAAAATAATTCTCAATATGCAAACTTTTTGTATGATTATGTATGAAACACCGAGTTTTTTAGTCGAAACTGGCAGTTATGTTGATAAATGGGTATTTAGGCCTTACACGATAGCAAGTTCTTATTGTGTTCTGTAAAAAAAACAGCAGACTCCTTGTGGCGCCTGCTGTATGATGTCTCTTTGATGTCTATGGATTAGAGCATGTCTTTCAACTCTTCTAATCCTAACTCTTTGAGCAATTCATCTTGGAATGCTTTGTCATTGGATAGTTTCTTTCCGATTTCGTTGCTTTCAGCGATTTTGCCGAACTCTTCAACTTGCTCTTGCAAACCCTTATACTTCTCGGTGATTGCCTTTCCTTCTTCCTCAAGTTTGCTGACACCTTCTATATCACCTTTTGTCATGAGGTCTTGTGCTTTCTTGCCTAAGTCGGCCATTTCCTGCATCATGGGTTTAGTTGCACTCAATGCCTCTTTGAAGGCGTCTTTCCACTGTGCCTCGGTCCAGTTGGCACCTTCTGCCTTGGCCTTTTCAATCAGCCCTTTCAAATCTGCGCCGCCGGAGCAAGCCACAAAGAACAAGCCCATCATCATGATGAACAATCCTGCAAATACTTTTTTCATCTTCTTAATGTTTTAAGGGTTAATAAATTGGATAAATTCAAATCGAATAAACTTTTGCAAAAATAAATAAAATAGTTTGAATTTGCAAATAATTATTACTTTTTTTGAGCGATTTCTTGTCTGAGGTATTTGGGCGTATACCCTTTTTTGCTCTTAGCCACTTCTTCAGGCGTACCGGTAGAAAGTACTTTTCCACCGTTGCGGCCGCCTTCTGGACCCATGTCAATGATGTGGTCAGCCAGTTTTATCACGTCAAGATTGTGCTCGATGATGATGACCGTATTGCCACGGTTGACCAGCCGTTGAAGCACATTCATCAGTATGCGGATGTCCTCGAAGTGGAGACCCGTGGTCGGCTCGTCAAGGATGTATAGGGTTTTACCTGTGTCGCGCTTCGACAGTTCGGTGGCCAACTTCACGCGTTGACTCTCACCGCCGGATAGCGTGGTCGATGGTTGTCCCAGTTTGATGTAACCCAGTCCCACGTCCTGAATCGTCTTGATTTTCTGCAGGATGGCGGGCACATTCTCGAAAAACTCCACCGCCTGATTGATGGTCATGTCGAGCACGTCGGCGATAGATTTGCCCTTGTATCTCACTTCCAACGTCTCGCGGTTATAGCGTTTGCCGTGGCACACCTCGCAGGGAACAGTCACGTCGGGCAGGAAATTCATCTCAATGCTCTTATAACCGTTGCCGCCGCAAGTCTCGCAGCGTCCGCCTTTCACATTGAAGGAGAATCGTCCTGGCTTGTAGCCGCGTATTTTAGCCTCAGGCAGGTTGACAAACAGCGAGCGGATATCGCTGAACACGCCCGTGTAGGTGGCGGGATTCGAGCGGGGGGTGCGCCCGATGGGCGACTGGTCCACGTTCACCACTTTGTCAATGTGTTCTATGCCCTCGATGCTGTCGTAAGGCATGGGGTTTTTCAACGAATGGTAAAACTTCTGGCTGAGAATGGGCTGCAGCGTCTCGTTGATAAGGGTCGATTTGCCTGATCCGCTCACGCCGGTAACCACGGTCAGGGTGCCCAACGGGAAACTCACGTCGATATGCTTCAAGTTGTTGCCCGAGGCACCGTGGATGGTAATGGAGTGGCCGTTGCCGGGCCTGCGCTCTGCGGGCAGCGGGATGACAGCCTCGCCGCTCAGATACTGTGCGGTGAGCGTGTGCTGACGCAGCATTTCGTCGGGCGTGCCTTGAAAGACGATTTCCCCACCGCGGCGGCCCGCCTTCGGACCGATGTCCACGATATAGTCGGCGGCTAGCATCATCTCCTTGTCGTGTTCCACCACGATGACCGTATTGCCCAAATCGCGCAGTTCTTGCAGACTATGAATGAGCCGCTGGTTGTCGCGCTGATGCAGTCCGATGCTCGGCTCGTCAAGGATATAGAGCACATTGACCAGTTGCGAACCTATCTGAGTGGCCAGCCGGATGCGCTGGCTCTCACCGCCTGAGAGCGATGCCGACTGGCGGTTGAGCGATAAGTAGTCCAAACCTACTTCCAGCAAGAAACCGATGCGGGTGCGTATCTCTTTGAGTATCTCGGTTGCAATGGCTTGCTGTTTCTGGTCGAGATGCTGCTCGGCTTCGTCAAGCCATTCCTGCAACTGGCCGAGATCCATGGCTGCCACCTCGGAAATGTTCTTGTCATGGATACGATACGAGAGCGATTCGCGGTTGAGACGGTCACCATGGCATTCCGGACAGGTGCACATCTGCAGAAACTGGTCGGCCCATTTCTGTCCGGCGCTGCTGTCGTCATTGTCCATCACCTGGCGCAGATATTTGATCACACCGTCGTAAGAGATGAAATAGTCAGACGACGTGTGTACCAGTTCTTTGGCGATACGCACATTGCCCAGCCGGCCGTACAATATCTCGTTCATCGCGTCGTCGGGAATATCGGCAACCGGTGTTTTGAGTGAACAGTCATACGACTGGAGTATGGCGTCTATCTGCCAGAATATCATCTGGTTTTTATATTTCCCCAGTGGAGCGATGGCTCCGTCATGGATAGATTGCTGGCGGTTGGGGATGACTTTGTCGAGGTCTATCTCGTTGACCACACCTAATCCTTTACACCGTTGGCATGCCCCTTCGGGCGAGTTGAACGAGAAACGATTGGGTGCCGGGTCGGCATATGACATGCCTGTGGTGGGGCACATCAGACGCTTTGAATAGTTCTTGATGGCTCCGGTGTCGGCATCATAAATCATGATGACGCCTTCGCCCTGTTTCATCGCCGTCTGTACGCTTTTCCGCAAACGTTCCTCGTCGGTGTCGCGCACCATCAGTTTGTCTATCACCACCTCGATGTTGTGGTTCTTGTAGCGGTCCACCTTCATGCCGCGCGTGATTTCTGTGATGTCGCCGTCAACGCGCATATACAGGTAGCCTTTACGGCGCATGTTCTCAAACAGTTCGCGGTAGTGACCCTTGCGCTGTCTGACCAGTGGTGCCAATATATAGATGCGCTTGCCGTTATAGTCGGTGCGTATCATTTCCTGCACTCGCTCTTCCGTGTATTTCACCATCTTCTCACCTGTGGCGTAACTGTATGCGGTGGCGGCGCGGGCGTAAAGCAATCGCAGATAGTCATACACCTCGGTTGTCGTGCCTACTGTGGAACGTGGGTTCTTGTTGGTGGTTTTCTGCTCGATGCTGATCACTGGACTCAAACCGGTAATCTTATCCACATCCGGACGCTCCATGCCTCCGAGGAAGTTGCGGGCGTAGGCGGCAAAAGTTTCTATATAACGGCGCTGACCTTCGGCAAAGATGGTGTCGAAGGCCAATGATGACTTTCCGGAACCTGACAGGCCGGTAAAGACGGTAAGACTGTCGCGCGGAATCTGCACGTCCACGTTCTTCAAATTGTGGACCCGCGCGCCTAATACTTCTATGTAGTTGTCTGACAACTGATGGTGATGTTTATGATAGTATTTTTTATGCTCAAAGTAGAGAAACTGCTCCCTCCCTCAGGGGAAGAATGGGGTGGGGGCTACTTGTTTCGTTATTACTGCCCTGTGCTTCCGTTATTGGTGCTTTCTGTGAAGCCTCGTAGCAAGTTCACGTCGCGGCGGATGTTATATGTATGCCCGTCAGCACCTTTCGCCCTGACCACCACGAAATAGACGCCTTGCGCCACCGGATGACCGTTGAAGGTGCCGTCCCAACCGCCTGCAGGGTCGTCCCACTCGTAGAGTTTTTGTCCCCAACGGTTAAAGATGGCGGCGTGAAACTCCACGATACTCTGATAGGTGGGCTTGGCACGATATATTGGATTCTTGTCGTCACCGTTGGGCGAGAAGGCGTTGGGCATCTCCAGTTTGCTCTCATTGATGGTTACGCGTAGCGGTTCCGCTTCGGCCCAATATTCATCGGTGTAGGCCACGGTATCGTTGCCCTGCGTGAAGATGGCGTATAATTGGATGATATGTGTGCCCGCGTCGACAAACGTAAGTTGCGTGTCCTCCTCATAGCGGATGAGGTAGGGTGTTGTCTCGCCCTCTTTGGTGAAATGCCACTCGTAATAATATGTCCAGCCTGCCGTGTTTGTGGCGTTCGCCTCAAAACGTGCAGGCAGCGGGGCGTTCCCTGAGTATGATGTGCTCTCCTCTTCTGTGCCGTCGGTTTTGGTATAATAAGCCTTGGGGTCAATCGAAGGATAGTCGTCATCTTGTGCCGACAACTCCCCGGCTGAAACCGTCAGGAGCGTCAGCAATAGGAAAAAGATTCTGTGATAATTCATAAATGCAAAGTTACGCTTTTTTTATGATTAAACGTAAAAAGACAGTAAAAATTTTGCGTTATCATTTTTTTTTCGCACCGCCCCTTTGTTATTCAGATTTTTTATATAAATTTGCACCACAATATCAATCCGGACGAGCGATGAGAACCCTCAAATACGTCCCTCAAAAAATATGCTATTAAGAAGTATGAAAAAGACTTTTTTCAGATATCTGATGTTGGCGGCAGTTCTGACTTTCGCCATGAGTGTGTCGGCTCAGACTGTGAAAATACGCACACAGCACAAGGTGAAGAAAAGCGAGACAGTCTATGGCATAGCGCGCCAATATGACATCACCACACAGGATCTCGAGGCGGCCAATCCTGAGATGACCATGCCGGGATATACCTTGAAGAAGGGCGATACCATCAATATACCCTATGGCAAAAACCAAGAAGCACAGGCAACGGAAGGCCTGCCTGCCAACAACCAGCAGCAGACACAGCAAACTCAGGTACCTGTGACTCAGCCCGTGAGCAAAAATCTCGTGCGGGTGGGTGTGATGCTTCCCCTTCACAATAATGACAGCGAGGGCATGCGCATGGTAGAATACTACCGTGGACTGTTGCTCGCTTGCGACCGTGTCTCCAAAGACGGTATCACGGTGGATATGCACGCATGGAATGTTCCCCGCGGAGCCGATATCAGCAAGACTATCGACGAGCACAGTGAAGAGGCTGGCGCGTGCGACATTATTTTCGGACCGCTCTATACCGACCAAGTGAAACCTTTGGCCGATTTCTGCAAGTCCAACAACATACGACTCGTCATACCGTTCTCCATCGATGGTGAACCCTACAAGAAGTATGAGACTGTTTATCAGGTATATCAGTCAAACCTTGAGGTGGAAGAGGTGGCGTTGGCTAAATTCTTTGAGCGGTTTGCTTCTTACCATCCCGTCATCATCGATTGTGCCGATCCAGCCAGCACCAAGGGCAAATATACCGCCACGTTGCGTAAAATTCTTGATAAGAAAGGTGTTCCATATTCACTTACGTCTCTTGCCACAAGCGATAATGATTTCGCAAGGGCTTTTGACCTCTCAAGGCCCAATGTTGTCATCCTCAATACTGAGCACTCGCCCAAACTCAACGAGGCGTTCGCCAAACTCAATATCTTGACCGAGGCCAATAGAGACTTGAATATCAGTATGATGGGCTATATCGAATGGCTCATGTACACCAAAGTCTATCAGGAACTGTTCTACAAATACGACACTTACATCCCTACCTATTTCTTCTATAACGAACAGTCGAGAGACACCAAATGGGTGGAGAAACAGTATAAAGACCGCTTCAACCTCGATATGGACATCAACCGGCTGCCGCGTATCGGTTTGACAGGTTTCGACCATGGATGCTATTTCATCGGCGGTGTGGCCCAGTACGGCAGTCTCTTCAAGGGGGCCAAAGGACAATTGGCATATAAGACGGTGCAGACACCTATGTATTTCCGTCAGGAAGGAAAAGGACAGCGCAATGCCAACTTCATGTTCATACATTATCCCAAGAACAGAAATTTAGAGGCAATCAGTTATTAATCCTAATTGTCAATTGCCAATTATCAATTGTGAATTGTGAATTATAAAAAAATAATTCTGTTGGGTTTGGTGCTGGTCATGTCGATGTCAGCGCAAGCACAGATAGGAGAGCACCGAAATGACTTGGCGATAGGCGTCAATGCCGGCTATGGCCTCAATACCATTGGTTTCGTGCCCAAAGTGACACAAAAGATGTATGGTGGGTTGACCGGTGGTTTCTCGGTGCGCTATGTTTGCGAGAAATATTTCAACACGATATGCAGTGTAGCCGCCGAGGTCAATTATGCCGCATTGGGATGGAAAGAGGATATTCTCAATCCGATGGACCAGCCCGTGATTAACGCTAAGACGGGAAAGGCCGAGGAATACAGCCGTACCATCAGTTATGTGCAAGTGCCCATCTTTGCCCATCTGGCATGGGGACGCGAGCAGAAAGGATTTCAGTTCTTCTTCCAGGCCGGACCGCAGTTCGGTTACTGCTTGGGCGAATCGACTACGTCGAATTTCAACTGGGATGACCGCAACATAGAAGAACGTTCCAACAAGACTGATGCCCAGGGCACCATGTCGGTCGAGCATAAGTTCGACTATGGTATAGCTGCGGGTTTGGGCGTGGAATATTCATTGCCCCATCTGGGCCATTTCCAGATAGAAGGACGCTATTACTATGGCTTAGGCAATATCTACGGCGATTCCAAGCGCGATTATTTCGGCAAGTCAAACCACAACACCATCGTGGTGAAACTGGCATACCTGTTTGATATTATGAAAACCAAAAAATAAATAACTATGTTCAAAAATCATCCTAAAGGGCTGCTGCAGGCGGCTTTGAGCAACATGGGCGAACGATTCGGGTATTACATCATGAATGCTGTGCTCGTGCTCTTCCTTTGTTCTAAATTCGGACTCTCCGATGAGACCAGCGGTGTCATCGGGTCTGTGTTCCTTGCCGCCATTTATGTGCTGAGTCTGCCCGGCGGTATTATTGCCGACCGCACACGTAATTACAAAGGTACCATCTCATGGGGCCTCGTGGTGATGGCTCTGGGATATGCCATTCTTGCTATCCCTATTTTGGCCACACCTGATAATAAAGGCTGGTTGTTGGGACTTACTATCTTGGCACTGGCGCTTATCGCTTGTGGAAATGGTCTTTTCAAAGGCAATCTGCAAGCCATCGTAGGTCAGATGTATGATAACTTTGAGGCTGAGGCTGCTAAAGAGGGTCCTGAAAAATTGAAATGGGCGCAAGGACAGCGCGATGCCGGTTTCCAGATTTTCTACGTCTTCATCAATATCGGTGCGCTGGCTGCACCGTTTATTGCTCCGCTGTTGCGCAGTTGGTGGCTGAAGAGTCATAACCTGGTTTACAACGCCGACCTGCCCAACCTCTGTCATGAGTTTATCAACAACGGTGCGGCCATGGATCCCGACCACATGACCAAACTGACCAAACTGACCGCTGAGGTGGGTGGCAACGCTGACAATCTCAGCGCATTCTGCCAGGAGTATCTCGACATCTTCAATACGGGTATCCATTATTCGTTTATCGCATCGGTGACTATGATGCTCGTTTCCCTGCTGATATTCTATCTGTCGAGGAAGAAATTCCCCACTCCGGGAAAGAAAGAGACTGCGGTCGCTCAGGAATATACTGCCGAGGAAAAACAGTCAATGGCAAAAGAAATCAAACAGCGTATGTACGCTCTCTATGCTGTGCTCGGCATTGCTGTGTTCTTCTGGTTCTCATTCCATCAGAACGGTCAGTCACTGTCGCTCTTTGCACGTGATTTTGTGCAGACAGATAAAATCGCACCTGAGATTTGGCAGGCTGTCAACCCCTTCTTTGTCATCGTATTGACCCCGATTATCATGTGGATTTTCTCCACGCTCACCAAGAGGGGTAGGGCCATCTCTACACCGAGAAAAATCGTCTATGGTATGGGTATAGCCGGTTTGGCTTACCTCTTCCTCACCATCTTCTCCGCCTCTCAGGGCTATCCCTCTGCTGTGGAGTTCCGTGGTATGACCGATGCTGCCAAGGCAGCTCCTTGGGTGCTCATCTTCCTTTATTTCCTGTTGACTGTGGCAGAACTGTTCATCTCACCGCTTGGACTCTCATTCGTGTCGAAAGTGGCTCCTAAGCATCTGCAGGGTCTTTGTCAGGGCTTGTGGCTAGGTGCCACAGCCGTGGGTAACCTCCTTATCTGGATTGGCCCCGTGATGTACAACGCATGGCCCATCTGGATGTGCTGGGCGGTCTTCCTCGTCGTCTGCCTCATCTCCATGGGCGTGATGTTCGGCATGGTGAAATGGCTCGAACGGGTAACGAACTAATTCCACAGAAGACTCGTTAGAAATAA
>CAMJAO010000070.1 GCA_946403615.1 uncultured Prevotellaceae bacterium | reverse complement strand
CTTTGATGCTGCAAAAATACTCATAGTTGCAGTCAATGCCAAGCATCTGGGATAAACAGCACGAAAATGTGATGAATGGATCATTTAAAAAGGCGAAACATCAGATGTTGTATCTGAATGTCAAAGCAAATTTTCTAGATTATTCATGAATAATAGGCGATTTGTTTCATTTTTGATGCATATCCTAATAGTTTACTTTAGGCCCATAGTCTCGCTTCTCCGTAAACGGCACTTTTGGCACCCTCTCGGCACCCTTCAATCTCAACAATCCCCCGATTTCGTCGAAGCAAACCCCCTGTTTCGTCGAAAATCATTTTGAATTTATGCATTTCGACCTTACCTTTGCATTAGAAAAAAATCAACTGTAAAGGTTTACTAACTATTATCAAATTATCGTTATTCATTATTTTTTCAGGATTCTTAGGGCATCTCTCCCGCTGCTCACAAGCGACGGGAGAGATTTTCCTTAAAAAATAATGAGAATACCAAAGAAAATCATTAAATTTGCAAACAGCATACAACCATGAAAGTTACAAGAAAAGATTTTATCGTCCTGCTCATGCAGATGGGGTTCTTCGCCGTTCTGATAGGCTTGCCCATGCTCATGGCTCTCTTCTGGGGCGCGTCTGTCTCGTTTAATCTGGTGCTGAGAATCACCTTGAGATGGATGTTGCCGATGATGGCTGTCTATCTGATCAACTATTATGTGCTGGTGCCTTTCCTCTATTATAAGCATCACCGTTGGTTGTTTGTCTTTGTCAATGTGCTGCTTATCGCACTGATTAATAACTTCATCTTCTTTGGTTATAAAATCGGTCCCGATGGGATGATTATCTCTCCCGCGACGATTCCCGAAATGGGACGGCCGATGTATTATTCCAATGCTATTATTCCCGTGGCGTTGCACATCTTCGCTGCCATCGCAGCCCTCGGTGTGCGTCATCTCTCACGGTTGCATGAGGTGGAGTTGAAAATGAAGGAACAAGAGCAGAAAACCACGCAGGCGGAACTGGCATGGCTGAAAAACCAGCTCAACCCGCATTTCCTCTTCAACACGCTCAATAACATCTCCAGCCTCACACAGATTGATGCCGATGCGGCACAGGAGAGTATCGCCCAATTGAGCGACCTCTTGCGTTATGCCATGTATGAGACGGAGAAACCGCTCGTGCCTCTTTCTGGAGAAGTGGAATTTATGAACAATTACATCGACCTGATGCGGTTGCGCTGCGGCAAGAAGACGACCGTCAACGTCAATATGAAATCGCAGCAAGGGGCTATGGTGGCGCCATTGCTGTTCATCTCGCTGATAGAGAATGCTTTCAAACACGGCGTGAGCAGTAACCAGAAATCGGACATCGACATCAGCCTCACTGCTGACGACGGATTGCTGACCTTTGTCTGCGACAACACCAACCATCCCAAAGACGATGCCGACCGCAGCGGGTCAGGCATAGGGCTGGAGAACACCCGCCGCCGCTTGCAATTGCTATATCCTGACAAGCATACATGGGAACAGACCCTTGTCAATGATATTTACCACATAAAAATCACCATTCAACTATGAAAACACTCACATGCGTCATTGTAGATGATGAACCCTTGGCAGTGCAACTGCTGGAATCGTTTGTCAATAAAACACCGCAATTGTCACTCGTCGCATCTTTCACTGATTCTGTCGAGGCCATGCAGCACTTGACCAATGAACCCGTAGATTTGCTCTTCCTCGATATCCAGATGCCCGATGTCAACGGCATGGAACTGGCACATCAGTTGCCACCCGAAACGTTTATCATCTTCACCACAGCATTCCGTGAGTTCGCTTTCGAAAGTTACGAGGTCAATACCGTTGATTTCCTGCTCAAGCCTATCCGCTACACGAAATTCCTCAACGCCGTGGAAAAAGTCGTCACACGGTATGAAGAACGGGAAAACAACCATTCTCAAGACGCTGAAACGACAAATTCCTCAGTGGAAAACAATACCTCCTCGTCAGCCAAGGCTGGAGATAGTGCTACTTCCACTTTCCTCCGTGTCGACGGGGAATTGAAACGTGTCGATTTCTCGCAGATTCTTTATGTCGAGGGCATGAAAGATTATGTGATGTTTTACCTCGACGGCGAGCGGCGTCCGCTCATCACTCACCTCACCATGAAGGCCGTGGAGCAGATGTTGCCTACAGACTGTTTCATGCGTGTCAACCGCTCTTACATCGTGGCGCTGGGCAAAATACGCACCATCGACCGCAACCTCTGCCTTTATATCGGCGACGAAATCATCCGTGTCACCGATATGTATAAGGACGCCTTCAACCAATACCTCAACCGCCAATTGCCGGGGTAAAGCCTCACCCCCTTACCCTCCAGAAGATGCCTCACCCCCGCCCCCTCTCCAAAAGGCGAGGGGAGTGACTACCCCAACACGTGTAGGGGCGGTGCCCCTGCAACCAGAAGCCTGCGTGCCAATCAAAGAGAAGAAAACACAATAATCCTCTACGGAAAGAGCAGTATTGTCTTTAACTTCCTTAACTTCTTTAACTTCCCAAGCTTAATACCCCAAATCCTCACCGACCAATATCACGATGTGGCGCTTGGCGGGATGGGAATTGCGCAGGAAATGGATGTAGTTGCAGATGCTCTGTGGTGAGTTGCAGTTGTGGCAAACACCGTCAATCTGGCAGGGCGTCTGGATGTCGAAGCGGGCGGCATTGATGGGCGAGGCTGTGCTGCGGGCACGAGCCAGGGCGGCTTCCACGTTTTGTGCCACTTTGTTCAACCCCACGATAAAAATCACACGTTTTGGTCCCCAGGTGATGGCTGCCACGCGGTTGCCGTTGCCGTCGATGCTCACGATGACACCGTCTTCTGAGATGGCGTTGGCGCTGGCCAGATAGAAATCGCATTCGAATGCCTTGCGATAGGTGGCTATTTTGTCCTCTTCGGTCGTCACGTCATCTCGGTCATAAACCTGATAGTTTCCTTCTTTCAAACGCGTGGTCAAGCCTATGTCGCGGATGGACATGGAACCGCCCCAGGAGATGCTGCTCCCCTCGGGAATCAGACTGACAGCTTGTTCAACGGCCTCAGCGGAGGTCTTACAATAATACGCCTCGAAATGACGGCGCTCTAAGTTCTTGATCATTTTCTGAGCCAGTCGCTCATTACGAAGTTCTGATGGAGTCATGATGATGAGGGTTTAGGGTTGAAGGGTTTGGTGTTTTACAAGGTTCCAGGAATAACCTTAGGATAGGGATAGTGGGCCTTAAACAAAAAAGAGACACCCGTTTCTTAAAAGGTATCTCTCTCTGTAGGGACGATCGGGCTCGAACCGATGACCTCTGCAATGTGACTGCAGCGCTCTAAACCAACTGGGCTACGCCCCTATTCCTGAATTGCGATTGCAAAGATACGGCGATTTTTCCGATACGCCAAATTTTTCATGAAGTTTTTTCTTTTTTAGCACTTTCCCGTCTTTTTAAGGGAGATCCTCATTTCATAGGCTTTCTCCTCGCCACAAAACATTTGGCTTAACTTCTTTACTTCATAACTACATAACTACTCAGATGAGTAATACAGATTATCACGCACATATTTTGTGGTCTTACCGCTGATGGGGTCTAAGACCTCCATGGTGATGCGACCGTCTACGGGATAGGCCAGACGATAAATGTCACGTTTCAGATGGCCTGACTCCTCGTTGATATATGGGGCAGGGTAGAGGGCGTTATCCGAAATATAATACATAGTGACGGGCTTTTCTATGTCATAACTGATGTATAACCGTGGTTCGGCCACACTCTCCATAGCCGCTTTGCCTGTCATCTTAAACGACAGTCCATTTGTAGGTGAGTCATTCCATTCGACGGTAAATAATGCCTCTTTTCCGTTGTCGCTCCTTACAGCGAAGGCATGGTCTAGATTGTAATGATAGGACTTGTTGTCAGGATATGACAGGTTGACTTTAACTGTCCATCGTTGACGGTCTGTGGCGTCAATCGTCAAGTCGTGACTCGTAGCGCCTTTGGATGACCGGGCTGTAGCCTCAATGCGAATGGTGCCGTCATTCTGTGCGAAAATAGACATCTGGTATTGCATCTGAAACAGTCCATTGGTGGTCAGGTCGTAATAGGTCTTTCCGCTAAGCATGTCTTTTTGCTCCTCAACGTGAACATGGTTGAAATAGAGGTTGCTGACTGAGTCGCGTGCGTCCAAGTCGGGCTGGCGCAGATATTCGTTCAACTGATATGTCAACATCAGTATATCGGCATATTGTAGCGTCTGCGCCATGACGTAATGCTCAATCAGTTCGCTCGATGACATCCGGGGCAAACCTACGTCCTCCCATTTTTCATCGTTTATGTAAACACATGACGACAAGACGGTGGTGGCAATGATACCCCATAGGCAGAGGGTCTTTCTGCGGCTCACATTTGTCTTCATCATCTTTTTCAATATCATGACAGTCTTTTTCATCTTGAATTCTAGTGACCGAATTGGGTTAAAATCTATAGCCGATACCTCCCCGGAACACACCGAGATAGCCGATGCCGAATTCTCCGTAACCGAACATTTTTTTGCCGAAGGAGATGCCGAAGAGTGTGAAATGATATACCGTTCTCGATGACGATTTAATCACATCGTCAAAATCGTAATTCCAATAATGCCCATGTCCAACGTATGCCTCACCATATATTTTGACGCGTTCGCGGTATAATGGATAAATGCGGGCAGAAAGCATCATGTTCGCGTAGGTGGTGCTGCGACTCTCTTCGGCATTATTATAGTCTTTATCTATCCGCTTCTGCCTTTCTTGCTCAAAGGCCATCGTGGCTCCGAAGGCCACAGGCAGATTGCCCAAACGGAAATTATAATGATATTGCACATTAAACGACGGCGAAAACAACTTGTCTTTCTCCTCATACCTCAAACTACGGTAATGCTCCAAAGGCGATATCGGTATCTTCTCATCATCATCTCCGCATCCGAGTAATATTTCACCGCGGTTGAATGAACCCCAACCCAAATCGAAAGACACCTCGTGGCGGGGCAGCACGTCGTCCTGCGCCCGCACCAAGGTGGGAATTATAAACAAGATTGTCAGCAACAATTTTATATTTGTGCTCATCATGTGTGTTTTTTCCTTTGAAACATCCTCCTCCCCCGAATCTTGCATGAAAAATGAAAAAAAGTTTCTCTCCTTGTGCAAGATTTCGTAATTTTGTGGTTTGATAAACGGTAACGATGATGAAACAAACAATGAAAATGACGAAACAGTTGTTGCGCTATATTTTGTGTGCCGTCATAATCACCACGGCATGCGGGGCATGTACGGCAGGAGATGACGATTATAACCCTGCCAACCCGCAAAACAACCCCATCCAACCTTTCTTCGGACACTATCTCGGGAAATGGCGCATCAATCAAGAAGATGCTGATGAAGCCGCGATGAAGGTGGAAGGAACGACCATCTCACTCACCAATTTGCCAAGTAGGGGCGTCTTACGTCAACTGCTGGGCGAAGAAAAGGCCTACGAGGTCATACCCACGATACAGGAAGAACACTACACCATCTCGTATAGCCTGTTGGGGGTCTCGGCCAATTCTAACGCATACGAATTGTCGCGCGAGCCCTATATTTTCTCATATATGCTGGACGGGGTAAAAAAGACAATGCGCATCGACTTCCGCGATAAGTCGCAGGCGGGTTATTATAGCAATTCTGATATGCTGGTCGTTATCCTGAATGTCGATAAAATCACCGTCACCGGCGGCGAAGAAGATGTCGTGTTGACGAAGAACTGGACTTTCACATTCTATCCGAATCAGAAGAACGAAGGATATCTGCACTGATGACAGAACGGGCTCTTCTGCAAAAGGTGATTCGTGGCGACCGAACGGCTCAGCGCGAGTTGTACGGACGTTTCTCAGGGTGTGCTGCGTCGGTGGCGATGCGGTATGTCGCTGATACGGAGGCCATGAAAGACGTGTTACAAGAGAGTTTCCTCAAAACGTTTTCATCCATCGGCCGATTTGAATACAGGGGCGAAGGGTCGCTCAAAGCGTGGGTCATGCGCATCGTTGTCAACGAGTCGCTCAATTTCCTGAAACAGAAATCGAGATACGTCGATACGGACGTTATTCCCGATGAGGCGGATGATGGGGAGGAGCCCCCGGTCAACGATGTGCCGCCCGACAGGTTGATGCAGATGATTGCCGAACTGCCCCAGGGATACCGCACGGTGCTCAACCTGTTTGTCTTCGAACAGAAAACCCATAAGGAGATTGCCTCCATGCTCGGTATAAAAGAAAACTCTTCGGCATCGCAATATCTCAGGGCAAAAAAACTGCTCGCCGATAAAATTAAAACATATTTA
The DNA here is from genome assembly GCA_946403615.1 of uncultured Prevotellaceae bacterium. Lineage (GTDB taxonomy): Bacteria > Bacteroidota > Bacteroidia > Bacteroidales > Bacteroidaceae > Prevotella. The sequence continues at coordinate 2,604 of CAMJAO010000070.1, read as the reverse complement.
CACCAACATGAAGAGAGAGACTTTTGAACAACAACTCCGCGACCGTCTCGACGGGTATGAGCCGCAGGTGCCTGACAACCTGTGGGAGGAGATTGACGCGCGTCTCTCTTCCGACACACCGACTACAGAAAAGCAGGAGTCACCGTCCACACCCATACAACAAACGAAACGTTCGCGTGTCATCCCATTATGGGCAAAAATAACCGCGGCCGCGGCTGTTGTAGTTGCCGCCGTCCTTCTCATAGGGCGGGGAATCGGTAGCGAGGAACAAGAGAACAACCAAGTGGCAGTTGTGGACCAAGATGTTCCTGACGGTCAGGTGAACGTCGTTGACACAAATGCAGGAGACAAAGGCCTGGAGAATGGTCATATAGGCGAAAACGCAAACTTGGGTGGGAGCGATGCCGCTGTGCCCGTCCGCACAAGCGGTAGCGTCTATAACCACAACCGAGGAGCCTTGGCCAAGAAACAAGATGACACCTTTGGCTCTCAACCTTTGTTGCCAAACGGTGTACAAAAGGAAGAATCCATTACCGACACACCATCCAACCAAAAAGAGACTGAGAATGGTCTTCCTCCCATTATCCCAGCTAATAATATCCCTCAAAAAGAAGTCGCCAATACAGACTCCAATCCTGAAAAGTCTGGAGAGAATCAGCCTGTCCCACAAACCATAGAACGCCATTTGTCTCAGCAAGTGTCCCCCTCCTTGGGAGGAGGTACGGGTGAGGCCTCCCCTGTCTCCGTCTCCCTCTATGCCGACAATATTTTCGGCCGTGGTGGTGGGGCTTCGCCTGTGTACATGAATCCCGTGCTTGCCGCGTCGTATAACTATGCTAGCGACAATGCTCCCGTAAGATATCATGCGGCTCAGGAAGTCTATCAGTTGGCGGGATATGCCGACCGCAGTGTCCATCACCGTCCCGTGGTGGCGGGCATCTCTGCCAGAATTCCTTTGGGCGGACGGTGGGCTGTGCAGACCGGGCTCACTTACAGTTGGTTGTCATCGGAATTTTACCATGATATGCACGGTGTGACCATCACCGACAAACAGTCATTGCAATACTTGGGCATACCGCTTGCCGTCTCGTATGACATATGGAAAAAAGGAGCCTTTTCTCTCTATGCCGCTGCTGGTGGAGCATTGCATATCAATACTTTATCACGCCTGAAAACCGACGGCATGAAGAGCCATCTCAGCCATGACCGCCTGCAATGGTCGATGAGTGCTGTCGTGGGCGCAGGATACGAACTCCTGCCCTCGTTCTCTCTTTATGTCGAGCCAGGCGTCACCTGGTATCCCGACAATGGCAGCGACATACAGAATTTCTTCAAGGACAAACCCGTTAACCCCAGCCTCCAGTTCGGTCTCCGCTATCGATTTTCTCAACGTTAGTCCTCAAGACCACATCGTGGTATATGTTTTTTTCGATTGACACCGTTCGGCCGTTTGGTCGGATACCCTGTTCCCTGTCCGGTCGGATATGACCGCATTGAGTATCAGCATTTTTGGCTTAAGGTTCAAATATTCACCTAAAATGAGCCTTAATTGTTGATTATTTCAATTAAGGCTCATTTATTCACCTGACCGTTAGAAGGAAAGGTGTCAGTTTCCTCTTGATACTTGGTCTTTTGTTTTATTGGTGTTTATTGTTATGGTGTCTCGATAGGTATCATATTCTGTTCTTTCTCGCACCATAATTTGTAAAACGCCCTTATTCTTGTGCCAAACGACATTTTCTACGGTATCTCGTGGGGAGCACCTCTCGTTATATACCTTCTGACCATCTACATACACAGTCATGTAACTTGCCATTGTCGCATTGCCCAAGTCCTTCTCTATCTGTATCTTAGTATTATCGAGTACGCTGTCGTACATGATCTCTGAATTACCGGAACAACAATGAACGATAACAATCAACGCCCCAATAGTTATTCCTAAACACAAAATAAAGGAAACTACATATAAAAGATTAAACACTTTTTTCATAGACATTCTATTATTGCTCACGAGTGGTTAGGGGATGAAAACACATCTATTTCCCCCGTCCTGGTAATTTTGATATTTAGAAATTGTTTTCAATTATTTTTTCAAGAACATATTTCCCTTCCTTTTTTCTGAATATATAATAAATAAACCCCGACGTAATTAGTTGTTTTTTATGATGGTCCAAACTTTGTATTGCAACACTTATAAAACTAATTTCTCCATCATTAAGAGCCTCGTTGATTGTAAAAACAGTAGTATTTCTATTTGGAAACCTATCACTTACAGACATTTTATATAACTCGTTCTCTACAAAAAGAGAATTTTTAAACACGATATCATTAAATTGCACAAAAAGAGTGTCTTCTTTTGATGACCTGTTTAAGAAGCAATCATAAAGGTTTCTTACAACGTTTAGATATATTGAGTCATTTACTTCAACAATAGAATTGTCAATTTCTGTTGAACTTTTGTTTAAATACTTTTCAATTAAAACATTAACTATAGAGTCATTAACTATAGAGTCATTTACTTCAGCATGAGAATAAATGACATTTATGGAAAATGAAATTATTAAAAACAAGAACCTCATAGTAAAACTATTTTAATATTGAGAT
>CAMJAO010000069.1 GCA_946403615.1 uncultured Prevotellaceae bacterium | reverse complement strand
GTTGAGGTGTGAAGACGTTAATGCTCTAATCTCGTATTCGTGAAATCTGTGTAAACAGTTGTTTTTATATTCGTCCAGTTACTTCCCTTTCGGTCAGTCGATGAATACATCTTCAATCCGTTGTATTGAGATTGATGGTGTCGCAGATGAGTTGAATGTCGGCATCCGTCAATTCGGGGTGCATCGGTATGGAGATGATTTTCTCATATACATCCTCGGTCACCGGCAGCGGGTATCCGCTCTTAAAGTACGACAGCAAGTGGTTGGGGAAGTATTGTATGCCATATTGTATGTCGCGCTCCTTGAAAGCCTGTTCCACCAAGTGGCGTTTGCCGTTGAGTATCTCCAAGGGGAAGATATGGGGCACGATGTCATGCTCGTAATCCATGGGAATGAGTCGCACATTGGGGTTGTCTTTCAACCGGCGGGTGTATTCCATGGCAATCTCGCGGCGCTTGGGGGCAAACTCACGCTCGAAGCGCGACAGTTGCACCAGACCGATGGCGGCGAAGATGTTGCTCATGTGATAGCGGTAGCCCTGATCGACGACGTCGAAAGTCCAACTGCGCTTTCCCGCATAACGTTTCTCCGAGTCTTTTTGCACTCCGAGCAAACGGGCATCGCTCACTTGTTGGTACACATCTTCATCAGCCGTAAAGATGGCGCCGCCCTCACCCGAGGTGATGTTCTTGATGCCGTCGAAACTGAAGCAGACCACATCGCCGGTAGAGCCGATTTTATGCCCGTCGCAGGTGCAACCAAAAGAGTGAGCCGCATCCTCTACGAGCCGCAGACCATGTTTGCGTGCAAACTCCTGATACTGGGTGGCCATGACACAGTTACTGCCGTAATACACAGGCATCATGGCTTTGGTCTTCGGAGTGATGCGCCGCTCGGCATCGGCCAAGTCGAGCGTCAGGGTGTCGGGATTGATGTCGCAGCAAACGGGCACACAACCGGCACCCGTGATGGCTTGCATCGAGGCCACAAACGTGAATGACGGCACGAGCACCTCGTCGCCCGGGTCGGTTACGGCTTGTACGGCAAGATGGAGCGCCGCAGTGCCACTGTTGACACACACACAGTGTCGTCCGCCTCCGATATATTCCTCTAATGCATGCTCAAACTGGCCCACGGTCTCGCCCATGCCCAGGTAGCCTATATCTTCGATGATATGCGCCACGGCCTCGGCCTCGGCCTTGCCCACAACGGATTTTGACAAACGTATCATTTGCTTATTCTCTTTTTTGTTCAACAAGATATTGTGTGTGTTTCTCTTTTTTACACAAATACTTGTATCTATTTGTTTTCGGGGCAAAGATACGTAAAATAATTGATATTGACGGATGCGACTGGCAATTTTCTCTTTGCTGTCAGATAAAAAAGGCAACTATCATCAAAAAACATGAAAATGACGGTTTATATTTGTTTCTTTGGTCTTCATTTCATAACTTTGCACCCCACAAATCTTTGTGATGACATTTTATGACAATCAACTATGTGAGCCCTGAGGCAGAGACTCGTGACGGGTATCTGATATCCGCGGAAATGAAACGGGTGTGGAACATACAACTCGATATGTTCAAACGGCTGATAGACGTGTGCCAGGAGCATGGACTGCGGCTTTGGTGCGATGGTGGCACCATGTTGGGCGCTGTGCGGCACCACGGTTATATACCTTGGGATGATGATATCGATGTGTGTATGCCGCGTCCTGACTATGACCGGTTGCAGGCCATCGCCCCGCAAGTCTTTCAAGAACCCTATTTCTTTCAGACGGCTCAGACCGACCGGCATTATTATCGCGGTCATGCCCAGTTGCGGCGCAGCGACACCGCAGCCATTCGTCCGAGCGATGCTTGGCGTCCGTTCAATCAAGGTATCTTTATTGATATCTTCGCCTTCGAAGGGCTTTCTGACGACGAGGCTGAGCGTCAGGATATCCTGCGAAGGGCGAATAAGCGCATGAAATGCCTGAAAAGCATCGACTATCCAATATTGGTGTCGGGCCGCATCGGGTTGATTTTCCGTAAATACAAATGGCGTTGGAAGGTGCGCCGTGAGGGCTTTTACGAATTGTTCAAGCCCGTGGAAGACCTTTACCGCTCACATTCGTGGGATGACAGCGACCATGTGGCCCAGTTGGGTATCGACGGTCTGCGCCTGATTTTTCCCAAGCACTTGTTCGACTCGACGGTATGGATGGATTTCGAGGGGTTGAAAGTACCGGTGCCGCAAGGATACGACCAGTTCTTGCGTTTGCAATATGGCGATAGTTATATGACCCCCGTGATGGCCAAGACCAATCACGGTCAACTCATCATCGACCCTGACCGCAGTTATCGGGAATTGATGCCGGAAGTGCGGCGCAACTATCGTAAGTCGTTGTTTACCCGGCTGACGAAGAAGTGGCGGCATTAAAATGACGGGACACGAAATGTCCCTGCTCCAGCAGTACAGCGTATCTCGCCGCGGCTTCACGCATCTTCAGATAGTCTTCGGTGGTGAGGTTAGCGAGCACTTCGTCAATCTGCCGCAATGAGTCAACGGCGAAACCCAGCCCGTTTTCGAGAATAAAGGGTTTCATGGCAGCCTGTGTCCACACAATGACGGGTATGCCAGCACGGATATAAAAAGAGGTCTTGTGCGGATTGTTGATTTTCAGATAAGTGCCCCAGTCGCCGTCGCATTCATCCAGTGAACTACCATCCCATACCAGCCCGAAGTCGGCTTCTACTTGTCGCATGAGTTCTTCGGGTTTCAAGTTGCCATGGTAATGCAGTTTCTCATTTTTGTTTTCATCTTCCTCGAACCCCGGTCCGTAGAGTTCCATCTGCCACTGTTTCATGTGCGGTTGTAATTTGTAAAGGAAGGGTGTGCGCCATTTGTGCAACCCTCCTGCATAGACCACGCTCCAAGGCTTGTGGGGGGTGGTGTAAGCCTTAGGCTCAACTTCTGACAGATAGTCGAAGATGTCGAGCGACACGATGGTGTTTTTGAAACCCTGGTCGATGAGGTGTTGTTTCATGGTTTCATTATGGGCAATGAGGAAGTCGGTCTTGCTGAGTCGTTTGTTTTCTTGTTCGGGTGTGAGTTTATGCCGGCGGAAGACACCCAAATCATGGATGACGGCTACCACTTTTGCCTTTTTCCAATGAGCGAACGTGCATGCGATGTAGAAGAACTTTTTCATCGGATATTGTAAGAACAGCGTGTCGCCCCGCCGTACTTTGGTGAGGATGCGCAACACCCCGGTCAGTTTGACGAAGAACCGTGACACGGGATTGATGCTCTTGTGCATGGGGGTCAGGTTGGTGTAGCCTAGCCGTTTGTTGATGGCGTCAATGTCGTTTTTGGCTTTGTTTTGATTGATTATCTCAATGAAGTAGTTCATGTATTTTCTATGATGAAGGTGAAGGTTTCTATAATTCCAATTCAAACTCCATTTCGCGTTTTTTCTGATAGTGTGCCCAGAATCGTTTGCGCTCCTCCATAAGGCATTGCTCGGCGGCACCGGCATCGAAGTGGCGCAAACGGGCATATTCACGCACCAGAAGTTGAAGGAAGTGTTTCGGTCCCCATAAGCGGGCAAAACTGCGACAGCCCGCCTCCAACGACACCTCTCCGAAGCGCATACGGTTGATATCGACGATGGAGAAGAGGTATTTCCCGTCGGTTTTCTCCCACAACACATTGCCTGGCGAGAAGTCGAGGTGAAGCACCTGCCGGTCGTGCATGTGGGCGGTATAGGCAGCCAGCGCCATCGCCAGCGGCGCATATTCCTCCTCTTTGGCATGGCCCATCTCATAGAGTAGGTGGGAGTAGGGACATTGGATGCTGATGAACCATGACTGGCGAAGCAATCCTGCCGTCCGGTCTTCGATATACGCCACGGCTTCGGGTGTCTCGATGCCTTTTTCCAACAACAGAGCGGGGTAGGTGTACGCGCGCTCGCCCTTGGGTTTTCTGATGCCGGTGGAATATACGATGTTGCTGGGGAAAGCGGGTATCTTATAACGTTTCACGTTGAGTCGTGTGCCATCAGGAGCAACGAACAACTTTATCAGGTTGCGCCGACCGCCATAGATATATGTGCCCTCCTCATCCATCCGCTCAGGCAAGAGACTGATGAATACCCGAAGATGCTCATATTTGGGATTGACCCTGATATTTCTCATAGTCGTATTGTTTTCGGGCGGGTATGTAGGCACCGCCCCTATACCGTAGTGTATTTTTTATGTTCTATAGAATCTCAACTAACCATTCTTCCCGCCCTTTGGAAAGGGATTGTGGGGCAGTGTCAGCGGATGAGGCTTTTATATACCTTCAACACCTGCTCAGCCACGTTGTTGCCCTCGAAGCGGCGGATATAGTCTTGTGCCTGCAGGATGCGCTGTTCGCGCCCCTCTGCGCCTTGCAGCAACAAACGGATGCTCTCGGCCATGCCCTGCACATCGTCAGGATTGACATAGAGGCAGTCGGGACCGCCGGCTTCTTCCAGACAGCTGCCGGTACATGCCACCACGGGCAATCCGCTCTGTATGGCCTCGATGACGGGTATGCCGAAACCCTCATAACGTGATGGATAGACACACACCTCGGCCATCTGATAAATAGCGGGCAGGTCGGCGTTTGTCACATCATGGAGAAAGTGAACCCTGTCGCCGAGGCGGTGCTCTTCCACATAGCGTTTCACCTGTTGTGCATAGGGGGTGCTGCGTCCGACGATGACCAGCGACAGGTCTTCCTGCAACTGCTCCATGGCTTTCACAGCGAGGAGGATGTTTTTCCGTTCCTCGATGGTGCCCACGTTGATGATGTATCTCGGCGGCAACAGGTAACGCGCGTTCACCTCTTGTTTTTTATCCTCATTGGCGGGGTAGCGGAATGTGGCCCCGCAACTCTGGTAGATAACCTTGATGCGTTCAGGGTCGACGCCACCCAGTTCGATGATGTCGCGCTTGGTGCGTTCGCTGATGGCGATGATGCGGTCGGCCTCCTTGACGGTCTTTCGGAATTTGGCGGCATATATCTTCACATCCCACCAGTGATAGTATTCCGGGTGTCGCATGAAGATGAGGTCATGGACGGTGACTATACTCTTGATGCCCGACTGGCGGATACCGACGGGAAGTTCACCCGACAGTCCGTGATAGATGTCGATATGGTCGCGATGCAGATCCTTGACGATACCACGGCTTCGCCACAGGGATTTGAACCATGTCTTTGAGGGATAGACAAACTGAATGCGATTGGAGTCGCTCACCTGCTTGCGGAGATGTTCGTTTCCCTCGTCGGGTGCATACAGATAGAGCATAGTGTCAGGATCAACAATCTCAGCGAGGTCATTGACCAATGTGCGTCCGTAATTGCCCAGTCCAGAGCCGTTGCGTACGATGCGTTTGGCGTCGAATCCTATGTTCATGATGCGGTCTCCTCCCTTTTCAATACTTTTCCGTTCTCCACCTTGAACCGGCGGTCAAACTCCTCGTGGGTGCGCTTCCATCGGTCATGCGTCCAAAGATAGAGATGAGGCTCTCGACGGATGTCCTCTTCAAGCAGGTTGAAGAATTGACGTGTCAGTTCATACTCCTCCATGTCTTTGGGATTGCGGGTCATCGGTTGGAATGTGACAATATATTTACCGCGTTTTGGGCGTTCCATTCTCACATAAAACACCGCATTGTTCATCTTCCTAGCTATGCGCTCAGCGCCAGTGAATACGGGTGTTTCCTGATTGAGGAAAGGCAACCAGAGATGGATATTCTCCCATTTTGGCGATTGATCGGCGATGTATCCGAAGAGAGTCCATTTTTTTTCTTGGCGATATTTGACGAGATAACGCAAGATGTCATTTTTCGGTACGCATGTGCCGCCCTTATTGCTTCTCAGTTTGATAAGCAGCCTGTCCATGGCTTTATTGTAGAGCGGGTGATAAATGAGTCCTGTGACAGCATCGGGGAAACGTTCGAACGCCATTTGGATGGTGGAGTTATATTCCCAGTTGCAGAAATGCCCGAGAAAACCCGCACAATGCTGCCCCTCGGCAAAGCATTGTTCCACCAAGTCCAACTGCCGTATCTCGATATGTCGGCGTAATGTCTTTTCGCTGACGGAGAGCAGTTTCAGCGTCTCAACGAAATAGTCGCAGAGGAAATGATAAAACCGCTTCTCTATTTGTTTCCGTTCCTTGTCCTCTTTCTCGGGGAAGGCAGCCGCCAGATTTTTCCGTACTACTCTCTTGCGGTATCCCACCAAGCGATAGACCAGCAGGTAAAACCCGTCGGCCAGCACGTATAGCACCCTGTATGGGAGCAACGAGACAAGATAGCAGATGCCGTAAAGAATGTAATACATAAATTTAAGTTTTAAGGCCCTCCCGAGGGAGGGAGAAGAAGCAAGAGGCAAGAAACAAGAGGCAAGAGATGTGCCAAGAACACTCAACCCTCCACACTCAACCCTAAACCATTAGTGGACTATTGTCTTTAACTTCCTTAACTTCTTTAACTCCCTGATTTTACATTTGCATATCATGCAACTTCTTGTAATAACCGTCGGCAGCGAGGAGTTCGTCGTGCGAGCCGCGCTCTACGATTTTTCCTTCGTGCAGCACGCAGATTTCGTCGGCGTTCTTGATGGTTGAGAGCCGGTGAGCGATGGCCACGGTAGTACGGGCCTTCATCAGCCGCTCCAATGCGTCTTGCACCAAACGCTCACTCTCGGTGTCGAGTGCCGAGGTGGCTTCGTCGAGGATGAGGATGGGCGGGTTTTTGAGGATGGCGCGCGCGATGCTCACACGTTGGCGCTGACCGCCAGAAAGCCGTCCGCCACGGTCGCCGACAGTGGTTTCATATCCTTTCTCCGAAGCCATGATAAACTCGTGTGCGTTGGCGATGCGTGCCGCCTCCTCCACCTGTTCCTGCGTGGCGTTCTCCACACCGAAGGAGATGTTTTTGAAGAACGTGTCATTGAAGAGAATTGACTCTTGGTTGACATTGCCGATGAGCGAGCGCAAATCGTGCAACCGCAGGTCTTTCACGTTGATGCCGTCGATGAGGATTTCGCCCTCCACAGTGTCATAGTAGCGGGGGATAAGATCGACAAGTGTCGATTTGCCGCTGCCGCTCTGCCCCACGAGGGCGATGGTCTTGCCTTTGGGGATGACGAGATTGATGTCGCGCAGCACCCATTGTTCGCCATAGCGGAACGACACATGGCGGAACTCTATCTGATGGTTGAACCCGTCGATGGTCTTCGGATTCTCCGGGTCAGTGATGGCTGTCTCTGCCATGAGTATCTTGTCCACACGCTCCATTGATGCCAGTCCTTTGGGGATGTTGTAACCAGCTTTGGAGAACTCTTTGAGCGGGTTGATGATGCTGTAGAGGATGACGAGGTAATAAATAAACGTGGGACCGCTGAGTGAGCCGTTGTTGATGACCAGTGTGCCACCAAACCACAACACGATGACGATGAGCACCGTGCCGAGAAATTCGCTCATGGGGTGTGCCATCTGTTGGCGGATGTTCACGCGCATGATGTGGTTGCGGTAGTCGCTGTTCACCTCGTCGAACCGTTTGTTCATCTTGTCCTCGGCACAGAACGCCTTGATGATACGCAGCCCGCCGAGCGTCTCCTCCACCTGGCTCATGGTGTCGCTCCAGAGTGCTTGCGCCTTGATGGATTTTTGTTTTAGTTTTCTGCCCACAAACCCCATGAACCAGCCCATGAGAGGCACCACGGCCAGAGTGAAGAGTGTGAGTTGCCAACTGATGAGGAGCAAGGTGGTGAAGTAGGCGATGATGAGAATGGGGTTTTTGAACAGCATGTCGAGCGACGACATGATAGACGACTCAATCTCCTGCACATCACCGCTCATACGGGCGATGATGTCGCCTTTCCGCTCCTCGGAAAAGAATCCCAAGTGCAGGGAGTTGATTTTCTGGTAGAGTTGGTTGCGGATGTCGCGCACCACGCCCGTGCGTATGGGGATGATTGTGGCCGACGACAGGAAATAGGCGCCAGTCTTCAGGAATGTCATAAATGCCAATACCAGACCGATGATGAGCAGGGTAGTGGTGGGTCCCATGCTGCCGATGAGTTGGTTGACGTAATAATCGGCATTGTTGCTGATCACATCTTTGACCGACCCGTCGCCCCATGCCATCAGGTGGGTGGCAGTGGTCGCCTTGTCAGTCTGGAAGATGATTTGCAGGATGGGTATCAGCGTGGCGAACGAGAAGATGTTGAGCACCGCCGACAGGATGTTGAACAGCACGGACAACACCAGGTATTTCTTATAGGGCGGTAAGAACCGCTTCAACACTTGCCAGAATTCTCTCATATGACCTCCTCTCCTAATAATGTGGCGCTTGTCGATCCGGTAATGCGCACTTTGACCGTCTCGCCGGGATGGTGGTTGCCCTTGTCGAACACCACCATTTTGTTCTGCTCAGTCCGTCCGCAGAGTTGGTCGCGCGACCGTTTGCTGTAGCCTTCCACCAACACGTCAAACACCCGACCCTCGTCGCGCTTGTTGGCAATGGCCGACATCTCGGTCTGCAAGGCGATGAGTTCGTTCAATCTGCGGATTTTCTCCTCCTCTGGCACATCGTCGGGCAGGTGTTTCGAGGCGTAAGTGCCGGGGCGTTCGCTATATTTGAACATGAAAGCCGAGTCGTAGCCCACCTCGCGCATCAGACTGAGCGACAGTTGGTGGTCTTCCTCTGTCTCGCTGTGATACCCCACGAAAATGTCGGTCGAGAGTCCGCAGTCGGGAATGATGCGGCGAATGGCTTCCACGCGCCCCAGATACCACTCGCGGGTGTATTTGCGGTTCATGAGTTTGAGTATGCGGTCGCTGCCGCTTTGCACAGGCAGGTGGATATGCCGGCAAACATTGGGCATGTCGGCGATGACGTGCAGTGTCTCGTCGCTCATGTCTTTCGGGTGAGAGGTGGTGAACCGTATGCGCATCTCAGGTGCCTCCTCGGCCACACGCCGCAACAGCAGTGGGAAAGTTATGACATTATCTCCGGATTCTACGGTCGTGTCTTCACTCCTATACGAGTTGACATTCTGTCCGAGCAGGGTGACCTCCTTGAATCCGCGGTCGCGCAGGTCGCGTACCTCGCGCAGAATGCTGTCGATGTCGCGTGAGCGCTCACGTCCGCGGGTGTAAGGCACAATGCAGTAGTGGCAGAAA
>CAMJAO010000068.1 GCA_946403615.1 uncultured Prevotellaceae bacterium | reverse complement strand
ATTTAACTTCCGCTTCGCACGTTGACCGTTGGTTCTCGTCCGAAGGACGACTAAAATAACATTTTGACACGCCCTCAGAGAGCCTCACCCTGTCCCCTTCCGAAGAAGGGGGTATCCTTGGGCCAGTCTCCCTCATTAAAATAGCGTACGGGCGGATTTGCAATGGCAAATCCGCCCGTACGTGTTTTTTGTTTCTGTCTCTATTAGTTTCCCCCTTCCTTCGGAGGGGGACAGGGGTAGGCTTTACAGCTTTAAGAATTGTTCGTAGATTTTGTCGGCGATGTCGCGCATCTCGTCCTCACTGAGTTTCAGTTTGGGGTTAGAGAAGAGCATGTCTTTCTCGCTCTGCATGGGGATGAGATGGATGTGGGCGTGAGGCACTTCGAGCCCTAAGACGGCCATGCCGACCTTGATGCAGGGGAAAGCCCGCTTGATGGCAATGGCCACTTTCTTGGCAAACACCTGATATTCGGCTATCTCGTCGTCTTCCATGTCGAACACATAATCCACCTCGCGGCGGGGAATGACCAGCGTGTGGCCTTTCACCAGCGGGTTGATGTCGAGAAACGCATAAAATTTCTCACTCTCGGCACATTTGTATGAGGGGATCTCCCCTGCTGCTATTTTTGAAAAGATGTCCATGATAGAATAGTGAATTAAACCCACCCCAACCCTCCCAAGGGAGGGAGTAGTGAATCGTGAATTAGTCAATTGTTATTTTGTCGATGCGCAGTTTGATGGTGCCTCGGGGTATTTGTATTTCCACCTCGTCGCCCACCTTTTTGTTAAGCAGTCCTTGTGCGATAGGAGTTTTGATAGACAGTTTTCCCTCGCGCAGATTGGCCTCGTTCTCGCTCACGATGGTGTACTTCATCTTGGCGTTGGTGGTCAGGTTGGTCATCTCCACTGTGGAGAGGATTTGCACGGCGTCGCTGCTCAGACGCGAAGTGTCAACAATTTTCGCATCTGCGATGGTCATCTTCAGACGGTTGATTTTGTCTTCCAGATGAGCCTGGGCCTCCTTGGCCGCATCGTACTCAGAGTTCTCGCTCAAATCGCCTTTGTCGCGCGCTTCGGCTATCGCCGCCGACGCTTTCGGGCGCTCTACTGATTCCAATCGAACCAGTTCGGCTACCAATTTGTCGTAGCCTTCTTGTGACATGTATGCCATAATCTTACTATTTTATTTTTGTTAATTGCTTGAGGTTGCGACGCAAAAAAATTAAGAATTCCGACAATCCTTTGATGTCGGAATCCTGATTGCGCTCAATGTTTGATAGTTTTAATTCGGCTGCAAAGATAAAACATTTTTCTCATTGCAGCAATAAAAACGTGTTAAAAGTTGAATATTGTATCGGTTTTTCACGTTTTTTTATTACGTTTGCACCATATTTGACACTGAATAATCACTGTACTATGATTTCACAAACAGAGAGAAAGGCCATCATCTCGCTGATACATCAGCAGGTGGTGCCAGCCATCGGATGCACTGAGCCCATAGCCGTGGCATTGTGTGTGGCGAAAGCGCGCGAAACTTTGGGTTATCAGCCTGAGCGTATCGACCTGAGACTCAGCGCCAATATTCTGAAAAACGCCATGGGTGTGGGCATTCCCGGAACAGGGATGATCGGTCTGCCTATCGCGGTGGCTCTGGGCGCTATCATCGGCCGCTCGGAGTATCAATTGGAAGTGCTGCGTGACAGCAACCGCGATGCCGTGGAGCGTGCCAAGCGCTATATCGCCGAAGACCGCATCCATATCCGTCTGGAAGAGCACGACCCCGATAAACTGTTCATCGGCTGTCTGTGTTCTGCCAATGGCCATGAGGCGGAGGCGATCATCAAAGGAGGTCATACCCGGTTTGTCTTCCTCCGTCGCGATGCCGAGGTCATCATGCAGCACAATGACGACACCGTGGCAGAAGATGCCGAAGGCGAGGTGCCTCTCACCCTGCGCAAGGTGTATGACTTCGCTACAGAGACCGATGTGGAAGACCTGCGTTTCATCCTCGAGGCGAAACGGCTCAACGAGAAAGCCTCTGACGACGGTTTGCGCGAAAACTACGGTCACTCTCTGGGAAAGACCATGTGCAGTCCGCTCGGACGCGGCATCATGGGCGAGAGCATTTTCTCGAAAATCCTCTCACGCACCAGTTGCGCCTGCGACGCGCGCATGGCCGGAGCCATGATACCCGTCATGAGCAACAGCGGCAGCGGCAATCAGGGCATCTGCGCCACCATGCCGGTAGTGGTCTTCGCCGAGGAGAACCACAACACCGAGGAGGAACTGATACGTGCACTCATCATCAGCAACCTGGCCGCCATCTATATCAAGCAGCATCTCGGTGCTCTGTCGGCACTTTGCGGATGTGTGGTGGCAAGCACGGGAAGCAGTTGCGGCATCACCTATCTCATGGGCGGCACATACGAACAGATGGTTTATTCGGTGAAGAATATGATAGCCAACCTCACGGGCATGATTTGCGACGGAGCCAAACCCTCATGTGCGCTGAAAGTGACCTCGGGTGTGGGCACGGCAGTGATGAGCGCCATGCTCGCCATCCAGCACCGTTATGTGTCATCGGTGGAGGGTATCATCGACGACGATGTGGACCAGAGCATTCGCAACTTGGTGGCCATCGGCAGTAAAGGCATGGATGAGACTGACCGCTATGTGCTCGACATCATGACGCATAAGGGGAAGAAGTGACGAATGACGAATGGCGAATGTCGAATGCTCGTTTCGCGATGAAGAATGACGAATTGGTAATTGTGAATTGATAATAGTGATTATACAATGTTATTAGGTAAAAATAAGTTTGTTTGGGTGTTGGCGGCGGCATGGTTGATGTCGCTGTCGGCATGGGCGCAAGGAGGCATGCCCGTGCATTTCACCGTACAGCAGCAACAGAAATCGCCCACGGAAGTGGAGGTGGTCTTCACCGGTACCATCGACGCGGGATGGCATGTCTATTCCACAGATCTCGGTGATGGCGGTCCTGTCTCCGCCACCTACAATGACGAGCAGTCGCAAGGAGCGAAACCCGTTGGAAAACTTATCGCCAAAGGCAAGGAAGTATCTGAGGATGATAAGATTTTCGGCATGCGTGTGCGCTTTTTCGAGCGTCAGGTCACTTTCGTGCAGAAATACCAGGTGACCGAGCCGGAATATCACATCAAGGGCTATCTGGAATATGGCGCTTGCAATGACCAGATGTGTATGCCGCCCACCAGTGTTGAGGCTGATTTTACGGGCAAGGGACTGGAAAAAACCGCTGCCGCTCCTGCTGAGAAGACCCAACAAGAGCCTGAAGCCTTAGCGCCTGTTGTGCCTGCGGAAGAGGTTGTGGCCATTGCTGACACGCTGCCGGCGGCTGTGGACACCATCGCCGCTGCGGCACTGACGGTTGACACGCTCTCGGCAGATGCCCGCCACAACCTATGGTGGCAGCCCCGGGTGGCGGAGTTGGATACACTCAACGGCGACCGCATCACTGACCATTCGTGGCTCTACATCTTTCTGATGGGATTTGTGGGTGGACTGTTGGCGCTTTTCACCCCCTGTGTATGGCCCATCATCCCCATGACGGTGAGTTTCTTTCTCAAAAGGTCGAAAGACAAGAAAAAAGGCTTACGCGACGCATTGACCTATGGTGTCTCCATTGTGGTCATCTATCTGGCACTCGGTGTGCTCATCACTACGCTCTTCGGGGCGCAGAAACTCAACGATCTGGCCACAAACGCCGTTTTCAATATCTTCTTCTTCCTGCTATTGGTGGTGTTCGCGCTCTCCTTCTTCGGATGGTTTGAGTTGCGTCTGCCGTCATCATGGGCCAACAAGGTAGATGACAAAGCCACAAAGACCAGCGGACTGCTCTCCATCTTCCTCATGGCGTTCACATTGGCGTTGGTGTCATTCTCATGCACCGCCCCCATCGTAGGACTTTTGTTGGTAGAGGGCACCACCTCCGGCAACTGGCTGGGTCCGGCGTTCGGCATGTTGGGCTTCGCATTGGCGTTGGCCTTGCCGTTCACACTTTTCGCACTCTTTCCCGCATGGTTGAAGCAGGCACCGAAATCCGGCTCATGGATGAACACCATCAAGGTGACGCTCGGTTTCATAGAACTGGCCTTCGCCCTGAAATTCTTCTCTGTGGCCGATTTGGCATACGGTTGGCATCTGCTCGACCGCGAGGTGTTTCTCTCATTGTGGATAGCCATCTTCTTCCTCTTGGGGTTGTATCTGATAGGTGTGCTGAAATTTCAGAGTGACATGGTCGATGGTGAGCCGCGCAAACCCATGCCCGTGTTGTGTATCATGCTCGGACTGTGCTCCATCGCTTTCTCGGTATATATGTTGCCGGGATTATGGGGCGCACCCTGCAAAGCCGTCAGCGCATTTGCACCGCCCATGAACACGCAGGATTTCAACCTCAATGTCAAGGAGGTGCGCGCACAGTTCACCGATTATGACGAAGGTATGACCTACGCTGCAGAACACGGCAAGCCCGTATTTCTCGACTTCACGGGCTTCGGTTGTGTCAACTGCCGTAAGATGGAAGCCGCCGTATGGACTGATCCCACAGTGGCGGACCGGCTGACGAAAGACTATGTGCTCATCTCGCTCTTTGTCGATGACAAGACCCCGCTGAAGGAGAAGGTGGAGGTGACGATGCCCAACGGCAGCAAAAAGACATTGCGCACCGTAGGCGACAAATGGAGCTATCTGGAGGAGACGAAATTCGGCTATCTCACCCAACCGCTCTATGTGCTGGTCGATAATGAGGGGCGCCCGCTTACCCGCTCATTCAGTTACAAAGAGGATGTCGGCGACTTCCTCAAATTCTTGGATGAAGGGGGAAAGATATTTAAGGAGTGAAGGAGAGGAGTGGAGACAATAGTTCACTGATTGAGGAGTATCTGCTCCATTCCTGAGGGTCATTAAGGTCTTTAAGGTCATTAACGACCTTACGTCAAAGCCAAGGTGATCTCCAACCTCAAATCTCAAATCTCAAATCTTAAAATATATCATTTATGGACAACTATCAAAACAATCCGGGCGTACCGCCCATTAACCCTGACCAGACACAAATGGGTGGACAAACGTATGGGCAGCCTTACGGGCAGCAGTATGATCAGCAGAGTTATCAGCAGTATCAGCAACAAGGCTTCCCCAACTTCACGGGACAAGGCAATAGCGGTTCATTGTTTGTCACAGACTATGGACGCTCACATTTGAAATCCATCGCCGGATGGACCAAATTCCTTTCCATCGTGATGTTGATCATGATCATTCTTGGTATCGTCTTATTTTTAGTGGCAGCCATCAACGTGTCGGATTTGATGTCTAGCCGTACATTTGGTTACGGCTATGATTACCGTGGCGCGACAGAAACTATTTTTAGGGTAGTTTTTGTTTTCTACATCGTCATTTTGGCGATATTCCTCTTGCCTACGATTTGGGCACTTTCGTCGGCGTCAAAACTGAAAAAGGCAGCACTCTATGGCGGTCCGCAAGACCTGGAAGACGGTTTGCGCTTATGGAAGAATGTGTGTGTATTCTTCGGCGTGCTCACCATCATCTATCTGGCATTCTTTGCACTTGCTATCATCGCTGCTATTGCTGGAGCATGATAACAGAGCAGAAACCTCTTATAAAAATCCCGGAAAGCCGACAGGTTTTCCGGGATTTTCTATTTCTTCGGGTTTTCGGATTCAATTCTCAACTCCAAGATACTTTATCAATTCAGCGATGACGGGGTCGTTTTTCAGTGTTTCCACATGTCCCGTCATAATCATCTGTTTGCGTGCGCGGGTAATGGCCACATTCAGCTTGCGGTCGATAATCATCCCGTCCTCCTCGATGCAGTTGGCGGTCAGGAACTCCAACTGGTAGATGTTTTGCACGGTGAATGAATAGATGATGACATCG
Organism: uncultured Prevotellaceae bacterium; assembly: GCA_946403615.1. GTDB lineage: Bacteria > Bacteroidota > Bacteroidia > Bacteroidales > Bacteroidaceae > Prevotella. The sequence goes on along the minus strand of CAMJAO010000068.1, from coordinate 3,354 downwards.
CGCTGGCTGCCTTGATAGCGCTCCACCGTATCAATGGAGATGTCGAGCAGAGGCGCTATGCCCGTCTTCTCTATCTCTTTGCGTATCATGGCTATCTGGTTGCGATATGGCACAATCACGCCGACGGTCTTGGCGGTGTCGAACTTCTCGCCGTAGAAACGGTAGATACGGCGCAGCACATCAGCCACGATGCGCGCTTCGTTGATATTTGATTTTCCTGACAGATTCTCTTCGCTGCAAGGCTCTGAGGGGATGAATACCATGCGGCGGCTTTTCAGTATGTCGTCCATCTCGTCGGTCGAAGGCTCGTTGTAATCCAGTGCCATCTCCGTCTGGTGGGGTAGGGGAACGGGTTCCAACCGCTCTTTCGCATAGAACATACGGTTGGGAAACTCTGCGATGTCGGGATGCATGCGCCCTTGTTTGCGCAGGATGCCGATGAAGGTGTCGCGCCCCTGTTTGCGCTCCATGCGGATAAGCCGTTCGAAAAGCGACTGGCGGCAGTTGTCAAGGCAGATATCCTGCAAAATCGGTTCCACGACTTCCGAGGCATGCTCGTTTTGTTGCACCACGGCAGGCAGTTGTTTATGGTCGCCGATAAGGATAAACCGTTGGATGCAGTTGGCCTGTTGTCCGTTTAGGAAGGCGGCACGCGGGTCGGTATGGGCCGAGAGCAGACCGATGATGTTGGGTTCGAGTATCTGACTCGCCTCGTCGATGATTGCAAGTGTAAATCGTTTGAGTGAGAAGATATATTGCCGGCTGCTCATCATCGAGGTGGTGGCCACAATGACCTTGCACTCCTGCAATATCCGTTTGATATCCGCCCTGCGCGGGGTGGCTTTGGCTCTCTCTTCCAGAAGATACGGGTGGTAGCGGTTGTCGCAACTGTAGCGGTTGCCGATACGGATAAAGTCGATGCCGGCGTCGCACAACATACCGCATATTTCGTCAACTGCCCGGTTGGTATATGACATCAGCAGCAGCGAAGCGTCGGCGTTGGTCAGTTCCTCTTGTACAAGGAATCGCAGCGCCATCGAAGTCTTGCCCGTTCCCGGCGGACCGATTAAGAGGAAATAGTCGAGCGCTTGTTTGGCTTTCAACACTACCTCGTCATAATCAGGATGATATGAACGTGTGAGCGTGAGCGATGTGTCGCACAATGGCGCCCGTTGTGAGAGGAGCAGTTGGCGGCGGCTGTCTGTGGCACAGACAAACTGATGCAGTGCGCTGATGGCACTGTCGGCCATGTTGCTGCCGTTATGTTCGATGGCGTAAAGGGCATCGTCGGTCAACAGGTCACCGTTCTTCAACCCGTTGCGTAGCACCACCGTCACACTGTCGGTGCGCAACCGCGTGATGTTGCCTGTGAAGAGGATGCTCCGGCGCACATCGGGTTCTGAGTCGGCGCGGTAACCATAGAGATAGACCATGTCGCCTAAACGGAAATTGGGCAGGAAATCGTCGCCATAGGTCGGTATGTCGAGCGTGATGGTGTCGATGCCGCTTTGGTCGTCGCTGCTGGTTTTCTGGCTGATGCGCAGTCCTGTCAGAATATTTCCTGACTCGCGCTTCTCCTCTATAGGCATGTTCCATAGGTCAGCGCTGTTGAAGGATTTGCCATCGGCGTTACCCACACGATTGATCATCTGTTCGCGAAATACGAATGTCATCATTCGGCAGAAGTAATTTTTCTCCAGTGGCGAGAGAGCGTGTAACGGATCGGTCAGTGCCTTGTGCTCAGCATAGGTGTAGTTGAGGTAGAGTTTGCTGTTACTGTTCTCGGTGTTGAAAGTTTCGGGTTTGAACAGTGCCAACAGACTGCCGAAACCATAACGTGCCACGTGAAACTCTGTGGCGACCACTTGGTTGCGATAGCGCAGTATCTCGCGGAACATCTGGTCGGTATAGGTGGAGAAGAGCAGTCCCTTGTCGGCGGGGAATTTGGAGTAGAGCAGATATTCGTTGATATGTTTCATGCCCACCTCGAAATTATACCGCAACACACCGTAGTAGAGCAGCATCTGCACATAGTGGTTTTCCAGATGCATGAATCCTTTCGGGCTGTTCCTTCCTTGTTCTATCCACCAGTTTTTACCTGATTTCTGCTCGACAAGCAGGCGCAAGTCTTTCGTCATCAAGTCAACGCGTCCCTTCACCCCCAGTCGTTCACAAACGAATGACGGCTCGAGGATGGCGTCTTTGCGGTCGAACTGACGGAACAGCACCTCGACCGCCTCGGCGATGTTGTGTGCCTGTGCCCATGCGTCTTTGGCAAACTGCACATCATTGAACCCCGGACAGGCGCAGTATTCGAGGGCAGCCTCGCGAAACGCCTGTACCATGGTCTGGCGGTAGTCGTAGGCCTGTCCCTCCAGATGGATGATATCGTCGAGCGCTTTGCTGGCATAATTACCCAACAGAATGGCTTGCGACAGCGGTTTTTGTCCCATCCTTTTCAGCGTGTAGAGCAACGGGTGGTGTCCGCATTCGATATAGCATGATGCCAATGAGCTGATGTCTATCAGGTAATCGGGCTCGACGATGATGAGTCGCGGACGATAGATGCGTGTGCCGTCATTGCCTTCAGTCACTTCGCTGTCGAGCAGGTTCAGTTGCATTCCTTCTCGAAGGATGCGTGTCAGGTAACCGTTCTCCTCGGGTTGCCAGTCCACGGTGAGGGTGTCGTCGGTCTCGCGGTCGGTGCTCACGATGAGCGTGGAGCCGATAAAACTCTTCACGATGCAACGCACATAGGGCGCTTTGTCCTCATGGCTCCGTGTGACAGGTTTGTGTGTGGCGGGAATCTTCCCTATGATGTTGGCTGGAATAGAGGTGTCAAGCACAGCAGCGATGAACACGCACAGCGCACGTAGGTCATACATCAGGTCATCGTGGGCGATGGGTGCTTGATGGTTTGTATGGCGACGCATGGTTTGTATGGCGATGAGGTCGGGGGTGCTCACACGGTGCTCTCGGCATAGGTAATCCACTTGTGAGAAAAGGTTGCCGAAGGCACGGTGTGTGTCGCGCACACCCTCTTTACATGTCAGTACCAGGGTGTCGTGCATCATGCGGTTGATCATCGCCGTGGAGTCGCCGTCGCGCACCATGCCGATAATATCGCTCACTCGATTGAATAGTTCTTGGGAAGTCATGGTTAGTTTGGTCGTTTAGGGGGTTAGTCGTTTGGTCGTTTGGGGGATGGGAGTGGATGGGTACAATGGGAGTGGATGGGTGCAATGGGAGTAGATGGGAGTCATGGGAGTCATGGGTGTCATGGGAGAGGATTATTATGGGAGTAGTTGGGAATCATAGAAGGCAGCGTGTCCTTGGGGTGTGGCTTTCCCCTTC
>CAMJAO010000067.1 GCA_946403615.1 uncultured Prevotellaceae bacterium | reverse complement strand
ATTTTTTCACACTCTGAAAAATTTTACCGCTTAAATATTCATTTTTTAGCGATTTAGACGCTTTTTGAGCGTGCAAATGACCGGATAATGGTCAGAGAGTGACACATTGCGGTCAACATGACATGTATAGCATCGCCAGTCTTTCGAGCAGAAAATATGGTCGATACGGAAGTACATCTTGTGATGGTCGTAAGTGAAACCGGGACCGTTGCCACCCGCCACAAAGCAGTCGGTCAAGCCCTTGCCCACAGTGTGATGTGCGTAAGACAAAGGATGATCGTTGAGATCACCGCACACGATGACACTCTTCACACCGCTGCGGCGGATATAGTCGGCCACAGCCTCGGCTTGGGGAGCGCGCAACTTGTCGGCACGCTTCACTGCCTCCAAGTAATCCCAACGGGTCTTTTTCTTTTTTTTCTTTTTCTGCTTGCTTTTTTTATCTTTCTTTTTGCTTTTGTCTTTCTTGTCGCCCTTTACAGACTTGTCACTCTTAGCAGATTTGTCGTTCTTCACGGACTTGTCATTCGTGTCTTTTGCGGTGCTTTCCTCTGTTTGCTCCTTTCCCGTGACAATTTCGTCAAAATCCAGTTTGTCGTCGGGTGAGAGGCCATAGGTCTCCAGATGGTTGTTCACCACCAGCACCGTGTCGCCATCGATAAGCACAAGCGAGGCGTCGCTCACATTGCCGGCAGAAGCATACTCGATGCGCTCGGTCGAGAGGATGGGCCATTTGCTGTAAAGCGCCACGCCGTTGCTTTGGTTCATCGTGCGCGACACATAGGGATAGCGCTTGGCCATAAGTTTATCCACTTTGACATTGCGCACCTCCGACAACCCCGCCTCTTGCAGACAGATGATGTCGGCATCGGCATCAAGCAGATAATTCACGGTAGGATTGTCGCGACGGGTATGATACCGCCAACCCTCAAACAAATGGACATTGAAAGAGATGACTTTGATGGAGCCTTCAGGGGGTTCGGACACAAAATTAAAGGGTATGTATGTGCGTACGGGCGAAAAGCAGAAGACAATGCCCAATAATGGGATAAGCAGATAACGGCGACGCAAAAGCAGCCACACGGGTATAAAAATGACATTGGCGGCAAGCACCAAAGGAAAAGCCATCCCCGAAGCCGCCCACAAAGGGTGGTCAACGGGATTGACATACCCTGAATAACCCGTCAGCAACATCATGACCACCACCAAAATATTAACGACGGCCAAAATGCGGCAAAGCCATTTCTTAATTGTCGTCATCGTTTTTTGTTGCTGGCATCAAAGAGGGTCTTCTTCTCCTCTTGCGTCAGGCTGTCGTAGCCGCTTTTGCGTATCTTGTCCAAAATAACATCTATCTCATCCTGCTCACGTTTCTTACGCGCATTGTACTGCTGGTCGGTCTCGCGCCGGGGTTGTTGCTGTTGCTGCTGTGTCGAAGTGCGCCCACTGTCAGCCTGACGACGGCTACGCTGCTCCCATGAATTGCGCAGTCGGTCAAAGAACTGCTGTCCTTTGTTACGCCCATAGCCACTGCCCACCTCGGGATGGCGACGCCAATAGCGGATGAGTATGAAGCCGAAAAGCATACCGCCCAAATGCGCAAAATGCGCCACATTGTCATTACCGCCGGAACCCAGGGCCGAGAACAGTTCGATGGCAACATAGAACATCACAAACCACTTGGCCTTGATAGGGATGGGCAGGGGGAAGATGAAGATGCGCTCCTCGGGGAAAATCATACCGAAAGCCAACAAAATGGCGTAGATGGCTCCTGAGGCACCCACCGTGGTCCACCCGTTGAGGGCAACGGACAATTCTTCTCTCATGGAAAAGACGTCAGAGAGACTGAGATGATAGCCGATGCACAAGGAGGCCAACTGTGCAATCTCTTGTATCAAGCCGGCACCTACACCGCACAAAATGTAATAAAAAAGGAACTTTTTAGGACCCCAAACATTCTCTACCACACATCCGAACATCCAGAGGGCAAACATATTGAAGAAAATATGCTCGATGCCACCATGCATGAACATGTAGGTGAAGAACTGATAAAGGTGAAAATCGGACGCCATGAAGAAATGCAATCCGAGGATACTGTTCAAATCTATCCCTTTGCTTTCCAGCACCAGATAAGCGATGAATGCAATAGCATTGATAATGAGCAGGTTTTTTGTGACTGTTGGTATCTTGCGCATGATTGTTACAACGGTTTAGTCTGTTTATGGGCGCAAAAATACGAAAAATATCTGTTATGCGGCACAAAATCAGCCCTATAGACACTTTTTTTCATCATTTTCTTCACTTTTTTTTATTTTTTGTTTGATTTATCAAATGATTAACCTATATTTGTCGCAAATTTTGAAACTTATTTCACATTTATGTTAAATTTATCATAGAAAATTATGAACAAGACTCAATTAATCGACAAAATCGCCGCTGGTGCAGGACTCACCAAGGTAGATGCAAAAAAGGCTCTTGAGGCTACAGTAGAGGCTATCAAAGACGCTCTGAAAGAGGGCGACAAAGTGCAACTCATTGGCTTCGGCACATTCAGCGTGAACGAGCGTCCCGCTCGCGAGGGCATCAACCCCGCCACAAAACAGAAGATCACTATCGCTGCTAAGAAAGTGGCTAAGTTCAAGGCTGGCGCAGAACTGGAGAAGGCTCTCTAAGAGATTTTGTAAGAAAAATTCATAAAAACGGCACCCTTTCGAGGATGCCGTTTTTTTGTATTTAGGAGTGGAGGAGTAAAAGGTGTGAAGGAGTAAAGACTATTGCTCACAAATGGTTTTCTTAAGAGCAAAGCCACACATGCTACACCAAGAGGCTTACATATGTCTCCACTCCTTTCACACCTTCTACTCCTTTCACACCTTTCACACCTAAATCACGGTTGCTTCCCGATATAGGCGAGGATGCCGCCATCGACATAGAGGATGTGGCCGTTAACAGCATCGGAGGCATGTGAGGCGAGGAACACGGCGGGACCACCCAACTCATCGGGATTGAGCCAGCGCCCGGCAGGGGTTTTGGCACAGATGAACGAGTCGAACGGATGGCGGCTGCCGTCGGGCTGGCGCTCACGCAGTGGCGCCGTCTGCGGTGTGGCGATATAGCCCGGACCAATGGCGTTGCATTGGATGTTGTACCCGCCGTACTCGGAGCAGATGTTACGGGTAAGCATCTTCAAGCCGCCCTTGGCCGAAGCATAAGCGCTGACGGTCTCGCGGCCCAGTTCGCTCATCATCGAGCAGATATTGATGATCTTGCCCTCACGGCGCTCCATCATCTCAGGGATGACGGCCTTGGTCACAATAAACGGACCCACCAGGTCGATATCTATCACTTGTTGAAAATCCTCACGCTTCATCTCGTGCATGGGAATACGTTTGATGATACCGGCATTATTGACCAGGATGTCGATATGTCCCAGTTGACGGCGGATGTCTTCTACCATCTGCTGCACCTCGGCTTCATTGGTCACATCACACAAGTAGCCATGGGCTTCGATGCCCAATGCCCGATAGTCGGCCAGCGCCTTGTCCAGGTGTTCCTGACCACGACAGTTAAAAGCAATCTGCGCACCGGCCTTTGCCAGTGCCTCGGCGATAGCGAAACCGATGCCATAAGCCGCACCCGTCACCAACGCCACTTTACCTTCTAATGAGAAAATGTTCATTCTTTAATTCTTTAAGGAGTTTAGGAGTCTAGGAGTTTAGGAGTTTAGACATATGTTTGACTCTTAGCCACCTACCACTCTTTTAAGAAGTTTAGGAGTTTAGACATATGCTTAACTCTTAGCCACCTACTCCAACTCCGATTGAATACCTTTATTATTGATTATACCATAGCAATAAGCCGTGAGGAGTTTACCTGCGTCATCTATAGAAGCACATAACTGTGAGAAAGTCTTTTCGTCAATATAGCCTAAATCCTTAGACAGAAGTATATAATTCATGCATTCAGCCATACTGCCTTCCGCGATATTCAGAAAACGAAGTTTGTCTGCTTTACCGAGTTTCTTATAACCCTCAGCTATATTAGCTCCAATGGATACCGCAGCACGCCTAAACTGGGATACCAATCCAAATTTTTCTTCTTCGGGAAAAGATTTGGTGATTCCATACACCAGCAATGTAAAATCATGTGCTTTTTGCCAAGCATATATATTTTGGAATGTAAATGTCGCCATAATGGATCTCCATGATTAGACTATTGTCTAAACTCCTAAACTCCTAGACTCCCTTCTTCAAAACTCCTTTCACTCCGAATCTTCATCGAAGATCCGTAATCTTTGAGAAATCCTGATCTCCATAATCGAGGTTTTCACCACCCATGCCCCAGATGAACGTGTAGTTGTGGGTGGCGGCAGCGCTATGAATACTCCATTCGGGAGAGAGCACAGCCTGGTCGCCTTTCATCCAGATGTGGCGCGTCTCATCAACTTCGCCCATGAAATGGCAGACAGCCTGCTCTTCGGGCACCTCAAAATAGAAATAGGCCTCCATGCGGCGACTGTGTACATGCGCGGGCATCGTATTCCACACCGAGCCTGTAGCCAGTTCGGTCATACCCATCTGCAACTGACAGGTAGGCAGCACCTGATTAACCAACATCTTGTTGATGTCGCGCTCGTTGCTCATCTCCAGACTGCCCATGTGTGCCACCACAGCATCCAGCTTCGTCACTTTCTTACATGGATACTCTTTGTGAGCGGTGGTGCTGTTGAAATAGAACTTGGCGGGTTTCTTCGCATCTTTGCTCTCAAAGAACACATCACGGTCGCCGCGGCCTATATACAATGCCTCCTTGTATGCGAGCGTGAACACCTCGTCGCCTACGCGCACGGTGCCATCACCGCCCACATTAAAGATACCCACCTCGCGACGAGTGGTAAAGAACGGGGCACGCAGCGGGTCGATGGCCTCAAGTTTCAATGCCTCCTTCACAGGCATGGCGCCACCCACCACCATACGGTCGTACATCGAATACACCATGTTTACCTCATCAGCGGCAAACACTTTCTCAATCAGGAAATCACGGCGGATACGGGCCGTGTCATACTGCTTCGCATCCTCGGGATGCGCAGCATAGCGTACTTCATAATTTGTCTTCATACGTGTGTTTTTTCTTTTTGATTTGTTGTCTGTGATTTGTTTGTGCAAAAATACATATTTTTAAGGAGAAAGGACATCTTTTTTACCAAAAACTCTTTTCGTCTGTTGTAGAAACCGCAAATAAATCACACCTATCGGGCGAAATCCGTCTAAAAACACTCCGATTAAGTCCAAACGCAATAAAAATTCGCCATTAAATATATGTTTTTATGTACTTATGTCTAAAAAAAATGTTCCTTTGTGTATTTTTTCAATTATCGTGTAGTTTTTGTACCTTTGTCACGTCTAAAGTGTGAAAATCAATTGGAATAGACAACAATGACAACTTTGGAAAAACAGTTTGCGCAAACAATCGCAGAACACAAGAGCACCATCTACACCGTGTGCTACATGTTCTCGAAAGATGCCGATGAGGTGAACGACCTCTTCCAAGAGGTGCTGGTCAACATCTGGAAAGGATTTGAAGGCTTCGAGCATCGCAGTGACATCAAGACGTGGATTTACCGCATCGCACTCAACACCTGCATCTCTATCGACAGGAAGAAACGGCGTCATGCCACCTCGCGGTTGTCCATGGACATCAACCTCTTTGAGGACCGCGACGAGGATACCCGCCAGGTGGACATGCTTCACAAACGCATCTCACGTCTGCAACCCTTCGACAGGGCTATTGTTCTGCTGTGGTTGGAAAACCTCTCTTACGAGGAAATCGGACAAATAGTAGGTATCTCAACCAAAAACGTCAGCGTTCGTCTGTTCCGCATCCGAGAACAACTCAAACAAATGTCAAACAATTAAATTTCACACAAAATGAATAACAACGATTTCGAAATGGAGGACATGCGCGAGCAGATGTCCGTGCTTAAAAAGAAACTGGAGAAGCAGGAGATAGTAAACGACCACTTCATCCGCCAATCGATGAAACAAACTGCCGGCAACATCAAACGCACATACATATGGCTGATTGTCCTCGGTCTGCTGATGATCCCATACGGCTATTGGGCCTTCGTGATGATGTTGGATTTACCCATCATCTTCTGGGTCGGCACAAGTATCTTCATGCTGATATGCACAGGCGCCAACTTTTACAACAAGAACAACCTCAATGACGCGAACATGATGTCAAATAACCTGGTGGAAGTACGCCGACGTGTAGCCCGCGCCAAAAAGTTTGAAAACAACTGGCTCTTCGTAGGCATCCCCCTTCTTATACTGTGGTTGGCCTGGTTCTTCTGGGAGATTTATAAACTCAACAACGACCTGTTCCAACCGTTATGTGTTGGAGGTGTCATCGGCACTGTCATCGGCACCATCATCGGTCTCAGCATCCACTTCAAGAATCAACGCCAATACAGAGAGATTATCGACCAGATAGACGATCTCACCGAGTAATATGTCATCTCCGGACAAACATAAGAATTAGAAACAAGTTAATGCGTTTGCTAAAAGGGAGTTTTCTCCTAAATTATCACAAAAGATTCCTCCATATCTTCTTGGTATGGAGGATTTTTGGTATATTTGCAAAACTAACGGTTAACAATGAATATGAAAAGTTTCAAATCTGCAGCGTGGATTCTTCCACAACCAGTGCTGATAATCGGCACTTATGATAAAAATGGTAAAGCCAACGCCATGAATGCCGCATGGGGCGGCCAGTGGGATATGCGCGAAATCATGATTTCGCTCGGTTCGCATCAGACGACAGACAATCTTGCCGAAAACCCTGAGTTCACCGTAACATTTGCCACCGCCGATACCATGGTCGCATCTGATTATGTCGGCATCGCAAGCGGCAGGAATACTCCCGACAAGATGGAAAAGACCGGTTGGACTGTCAAGAAAGCGCCCAACGTGAACGCACCTGTTTTCAAAGAGTTCCCCATGACATTGGAATGCCGTGTGAAACAGAAAATCGACGAGAGTGAAACGGGCTATTACCTGATAGCCGACATCGTCAACATCCTTTGCGATGAAAAATATCTGGCCGAAGACGGGAAACCTGATGTAGAAAAGATGCAACTCATCACCTTCGACCCTGTTCATCACACTTATATCCAACTTGGCAAGACCGTTGGCAAAGCTTTTTCTGACGGAAAACAACTGAAATAGATGACGTTGTCAAAAGCGTACGTTCCGACTATACAATAGAACGCAGTAGAGACCTATGCCAAAGGACAGGGACAAAGTGAACTCATACCGCGAGAAGGCTTACGAGGGCGACACCAGGGCGATGAACAACCTTGGCGTCTGCTACGAACGTGGCACTGGCGTGAAGGTCAATCTTGAACTGGCGTTTGAGTGGTATATGAAATCTGCTGAACAAGGCGACATCTATGGCTGCTTCAACGTCGGCGAATGTTACTACCATGGTAAAGGTGTGGAACAAAATATGGAAAAGGCTTATGAGTGGTATATGAAAGCCGCAGACAAGGGAGATATGCAGTCGCAGGTCAATGTGGCCAATGCTTATTATCTGGGGGAAGGCACAGAACAAGACCACCACAAAGCGTTTCTGTGGTACCGCGAGGCCGCCTTTCAAGGGCATGTGATGAGCCAGAAAAACGTGGGTGCCGCCTATTGGAACGGCGATGGCGTGGACAAGAACTTGGAAGAATGTGCGTTCTGGTATGAACTGGCAGCATACGGCGGCGACGCTCAGGCACAATTCGCCACAGGATGGTTTCTGATGACGGGCACGGGGGTATCCAAGAATGAGCGTGAAGGCTTAAAATGGATTCGCAAGTCAATCTCACAAGGCTATCAACCCGCTATCGACTATTGCAAGGAACATGGGCTATAAAGGGGAGTGACTACATCCTATAACTCCAGTATAACATTTTTAGAAATTCGACACATGAAAAAGTTATTATTAGCAATCGCCGTGCTGTTCATCGCGGCTGCTTGCACACAAAACAAGCCTTCACAGGCAACAGAGAACAAAGAAACATCAGCCCAAACAGAGGCTGCTGACAGTATTGACCCACAAACAAGAAAAGCAAATATGGAAGAAGTACAAGCGTATCTGAAAGAGTGTGGCACATTCTTTATTGCCACTGTCGATGGCGACCAACCCCGCGTCCGCCCCTTTGGCGTATCTGAGATTATCGACGGCCGTCTTTACATTATGACGGGCAAAGTGAAAGACGTTTACAAACAGATGGCCAAGAACGGAAAGTTTGAGATCTGTGCCTTGAAACCGTCGGGCAGCGAGTGGATGCGCCTGAGCGGCGTATTGGTGAACGACGACACATTGGCCGTGAAGGAGGAGTTCCTCAACCGTAACGAGAGTTTGAAGTCGATGTACAAGGCCGACGATAACAATATGGCCGTGCTCTACATCACCAACGCCACCGCCCGCTTCTGCTCATTCTCAGAACCCGAGCGGAAAGTGAATTTCTGATTCTCATAGGCAGTCCTAATCGGTCGCTATAATCAAACAAAAGGGAGCAGTACCTTGATTACCGCTCCCTTTTATTGTTTTCAGTTGTTACTATCGCTTGTCGGGTATGCCGTACTCCGGCCAACGTTCCTGCGGATAGTAGCCTTTCAGCGTTTTTTTCGATTCGGTGTAAGCAGACTTGACGGCAGCCAGCATCTGGTTCATTTTCTTGACTTTGGGTGACAATTCTTCACGCAGACGGTCCACCTCTTCATTGACTTCTGCCAACTGCGATACGGCCTGTTCCATTTCGTTAATCTCATTGGCTGAGACACCTCTTTCACCCATCTCTCTTACATGTCGGCGAAGCCCCTCGATAAGGTTGCGACTCTTCTCAATTTGAATTTCTGTTGTCTTTGACATAATGCTTGAAAAATACGTTTTTAATGATACTTTTACAGTATGGTTCCTATGCAAATTTAACAAAAAAAGTCGATTTCAGGTCTGCCATATCATGTCATTTTTTCGTTTTTTTAAGATGTAGAACACCCAATATTTAACGTTTTTTGCGTTCTTGGCTACACACAATTCACTCTCGGGAAGAAATCATAAATAATCCCAAAAGTTTGTCCTTTATACGCTACATATAAGAGTATTTTTATATATTTGCAACTGAATTATCGACCATTCTAAACACACCTTGATAGAGACCAGAACCGTAATATGTACAGCCTAAACTATAAAGTAACCACCAGCACCTGCGACAGCGAGGGACGGCTGAAACTCTATTCAGCCCTCCAGATGATGCAGGACT
>CAMJAO010000066.1 GCA_946403615.1 uncultured Prevotellaceae bacterium | reverse complement strand
CGAGGGCAGCTCACTATTATCGAGTCTGACCGGACAGGGCGGTGAAATAGGTCTCGACGATGTGTTGACAGCCATCAGAAAGGCCAAAGATGATGAAAATGTAAAAGGCCTATATATAGAAGCTGGGTTATTCTCGGCCGACTCCTACGCATCGGTACAAGCAGTGCGTCACGCATTGTCAGAATTCAAGAAATCCGGCAAATGGATAGTGGCATACGCCGATACTTATACACAAAGCAGTTATTATCTGGCATCCGTTGCCGACAAAGTGTATCTGAACCCGCTTGGTCAGATTGACTGGCACGGCATCGCATCACAACCATACTTTCTGAAAGACCTGATGGCCAAGTTTGGTGTGAAGATGCAATTGTCGAAGGTTGGTGCGTATAAGAGTGCGCCAGAGATGTTCACCGCCGACCAGATGAGCGATTCCAATCGCGAGCAGGTGACCGCCTATGTGAACGGATTGTGGGAGAATGTGGTAAAAGAGGTGTCGGAAAGCCGTAAGATCAGCGTTGACAGTCTGAATGCCTATGCCGACCGTCTGATTACATTTGAGGACCCGCAGAACTATGTGAAATACAAGATGGTAGACGGTTTGCTCTATACCGACGAGGTGAAAAAGAAAGTGAAGGAGCAACTGGGATTGGAAGATGACGAATTTATCAACCAAGTGGGCATTATCGACATGAGCAATGCCAAGAGCAAACGCACAGGTGAGGAGATTGCCGTCTATTATGCATATGGTGACATTGTTGACGGCGACGCACAGGGCTTAGCCAGTTCGCATGTGATTGACGCCCAAGTGGTATGCAAGGATTTGGAGAAACTGATGAACGATGAAGACGTGAAGGCCGTGGTGCTCCGTGTGAACTCTGGCGGCGGCAGCGCGTACGCCTCTGAGCAGATATGGCACCAAGTAGAGATGCTGAAAGCGAAGAAGCCTGTTGTGGTATCGATGGGTGGCATGGCTGCATCAGGTGGATATTATATCAGTTGCGGTTCCAACTGGATTGTGGCTGAGCCCACAACACTGACCGGCAGCATCGGTATCTTCGGTATGTTCCCGGACGCCAGCCAGTTGCTGACAGAGAAACTGGGTGTGAAATTCGACGAGGTGAAGACCAACAAGAACAGTGCTTTCGGCACCATGGCCCGCCCCTTCAACGCAGAAGAGATGACCTATCTGGACAATTACGTAGAGCGCGGTTATGAATTGTTCCGCTCACGTGTTGCCGCTGGCCGTAAGATGAGTGTGGAAGACGTGGAGGCCATTGCCCAAGGACGTGTATGGCTGGGACAGGATGCGCTGAAGAACAAACTGGTCGATCAGTTAGGCGGTCTTGACGATGCTGTGAAGAAAGCCGCTTCACTGGCCAAGCTCAGCGAATACCACACTTCGAGTTACCCTGCTCCGAAGAGTTGGACCGATCAGTTGTTCGGCAGTATGGACAAAGGCAATTATCTCGACGATAATCTGCGCAATGTTCTGGGTGAATACTATGACGGGCTGATGCTGCTTCGCAACATGGACAAACAGCATGTGCTTCAGGCTCGTGTACCGTTCTACCTGAATGTGAGGTAAAAAGAGGTAAGAGGTGAGAGGTTGGAGGTGAGAGAATATACCTAATAATAGGAAAACCATAACCTGAATATCCTGAAGAAGGCGTTATAATAATTATGTCTGCAGAAGGTGACCTGATATCGATAGACAAGCGGCTGCTTCCCATAAGTTGGCTTTATGGCCTTGGGGTTAGATTCCGCAATAAACTCTTCGACCTGGGAGTGTTGAAGAGCAAGAGTTTCAGTGTGCCGATTATTTCTGTAGGCAATATCACTGTAGGAGGCACAGGCAAGACCCCCCATGTGGAATATCTCATCGAATTGATGAAAGACGATGCGCAACTGGCAGTCTTAAGCCGCGGATATAAACGTCAAACAAAAGGCTACCTGCTGGCTGACGAGAACTCTACGGTGGCCGACATCGGTGACGAGCCTTATCAGATGAAGCAGAAATATCCGTCGGTGTACGTGGCCGTGGCAGAAAAGCGCTGCGAAGGTATCGAGCGACTGACTACCGACGAGCAGACGAAAAATACTGATGTGATTTTGCTTGACGACGCCTATCAACACCGCTATGTGAAACCCGGCATCAATATTCTGCTAGTGGATTACCACCGGTTGATAGTTTATGACAAGATGTTGCCGGCCGGCCGTCTGCGCGAGCCTGTCAGCGGCAAGAACCGCGCTGACATAGTGATTGTGACGAAATGCCCCCCGACACTCAACCCCATCGATTATCGTGTTGTATCAAAAGCGCTCGATTTGTATGCTTACCAGTCATTGTTGTTTAGCAGTTTGGATTACGGAGAGTTGAAGCCGTTTATGGGAGGAGAGTCACGACCACTCAGTGATATCAGCAACCATGATGTGTTGTTGCTGACAGGCATTGCTTCACCCCAACAGATGGAAAATGACCTGAGCACTTATGACGCGCGTTTTACACCGATGACGTTTCCCGACCACCATGATTTCAGCGAGGACGACGTGACAGCCATCAACGGGCAATTTGCCGCCCTACCCTCGCCCAAACTTATCATCACCACGGAGAAAGACGCGACCCGACTGCGTTGCGCCAACGGACTGAGCGAGGAGGTAAAGAGCCATCTCTATGTGTTGCCGGTGCGAATCAAATTCTTATTAAACCATGAGACCACTTTCAACAATAAGATTTTAAGTTATGTACGAAAAAATTCAAGAGACAGCATCCTGGTTAAGAAAAAGGATGACCACAAGCCCAAAGACGGCAATAATACTGGGAACCGGCCTCGGACAATTAGTTTCAGAAATAACTGACACTTACGAGATACCTTATAGCGATATCCCCAACTTTCCCGTATCGACGGTTGAAGGCCATGCCGGCAAACTGATTTTCGGACGTTTGGGCGGCGTGGATATATTGGCTATGCAAGGCCGTTTCCATTATTATGAAGGCTATACGATGCAAGAGGTGACCATGCCCGTGCGCGTGATGTACGAGTTGGGCATCAAGACATTGTTTGTAAGTAATGCAGCAGGCGGCATGAACCCCGAAATGAAGATAGGTGATCTGATGGTGATTAACGACCACTTGAACCTCTTCCCTGAACACCCCCTGCGCGGCAAGAATATCCCGACGGGGCCACGTTTCCCCGATATGCACGAGCCCTACGACCACGAATTGATAGCCCGTTCACACCGCATCGCCTCGGAGAAAGGTATCCGTCTGTTGGAGGGCGTATATGTCGGGGTTCAGGGTCCCACGTTTGAGACACCCGCAGAATACCGCATGTACCGCATCATGGGAGGCGACGCCATCGGCATGAGTACTGTGCCGGAAGTGATCGTGGCCCATCATTGCGGCATCAAGACCTTCGGTGTGAGTATCATCACCGACTTGGGCGGTTTCGATGTGCCCGTTGCTGTGAGCCACGAGGAGGTGCAGGAAGCCGCCAACAAAGCACAGCCACTCATGACAGAAATCATGAGAGAGATGATTAAAGGTTTGAGATTTGAGGTTTGAGGTTTATAATTTGAGATTTGTAAAATGACTGATATATCAAAATTAGGTGAATTCGGACTAATCCGGCATTTGACGGAAGATATCAAGACAAAGAATGAATCGACACGCTATGGTGTGGGGGATGATTGCACCGTATTGCACTATCCCGACAAAGAGGTGCTGGTGACAACCGACATGCTGATGGAAGGCATCCATTTCGACCTTACATACATTGACCTGCAACACTTGGGTTATAAATCGGCGATGGTGAACATCAGTGACATTTTCGCCATGAACGGCACTCCCCGGCAGATGCTGGTGAGTATTGCCCTGAGCAAGCGTTTCACGGTGGAAGACATGGAGATGTTTTACAGCGGTCTGCGCTTAGCCTGCGACAAATGGGGCATAGATATCGTCGGTGGCGACACCACCTCGTCATACACCGGACTTGCCATCAGTATCACCTGCATCGGTGAGGCAGCGAAAGAAGACATCATTTACCGCAACGGCGCAAAAGACACCGACCTGATATGTGTGAGCGGTGATTTGGGTGCCGCCTATATGGGGCTGCAACTGTTGGAGCGGGAAAAGAGCGTTTATTATCAACAGGTAGATGAAGCACGCAAGAAAAATGACCAACGCGGATTGGAGGAACTGGCACATTTCGAACCCGATTTCGCCGGCAAAGAATACCTGCTGCAACGCCAACTGAAACCGGAGGCACGGGGTGATGTCATCCTGCAATTACACGATGCCGGCATCCGTCCGACAGCAATGATGGACATCAGCGACGGTCTGAGCAGCGAACTGTTGCATATCTGCAAACAAAGCGGCTGTGGATGCCGTATTTATGAAAAGAATCTTCCCATCGACTATCAGACGGCAGTGATGGCAGAGGAACTGAACATGAACGTGACGACATGTGCACTGAATGGCGGCGAGGATTATGAACTGCTGTTTACTGTGCCCATCGGCGACCATGCCAAAATTGAGAATCTGGAAGGAATCCGCCTCATCGGCCATATCACCCGTGCGGAATTAGGCACCCAACTGGTGAGCCGCGACGGAGAGGAATTTGAACTGAAAGCACAAGGCTGGAACCCGCTGAAATAAAGCGACAAGATGTCGAAGCCTTTTCTCTCACATTTATTTAGATAATTGTACCTTTGAAATCATCCATACGAAAATCATTATGAGACACATATTATTATTGTGGTTTTGCCTTTTTTCTGTATGTTTATCGGCACAAAATACAGAGAGTTTAGCTAATGACACAACCCAAAGGCAACATTTTATCGGTTTGTATGACATTCATCCGCAATTTCCTGGCGGGTTAGATGCGTTGCTCGCCTATTTGAAGAATTATACCCGTTATCCCAAGATTGCCGAGCGTTACGGGGTGGAAGGAAGGGCAACCATGAGTTTTATTGTTGATACCGAAGGCCGTATCAAAGAGATTAGCGCCACAGAAGTACTCATCACAAAAATCTATGACGCTAATTTTTATGCTCTCACAGAGAATGACCAAAAAATATTAAAAGAACGGTTTGCACGATCATTTGCACGAGAAGCGTACCGTGTGATTAAAGCGATGCCGAAATGGAAACCGGGATTGCAACAAGACGGCAACACCATGCGCGAGGTAGAGGTTAAATATACCCTGCCGATCACTTTTAACATGTAAGAGTCCACCCTGTCCCGTCTAAGAGAAGGGGAATGGGAAAGAGAATACTCCGATGACGGGAGTTATCTGAAGTTTTTTTGGGTATGCAGGCATGCCTGCATACCCAATTACTTTTTGAGGTCAAAAGGTAGCAGATTGTTAATGTTCTCTAATTATTGGCATGTGTTTTTATACCTTTTAGCATTTGAATCGTCAAAACTAAAAACTTAGTTTTTTATTATTAATCTTTATGAAACATCTTTTTATTTTGGTAGCAGCTTTTGCGGCTGTTACCGCCAGTGCTCAGGTGGTTGAGGATTTCAAGCCCGCAACTACCAATCAAGAGGGGCATCAGTACCCCATGGTCAATTCACAACGTATGGTCCGTGCTCAGATCAGTGCCCCAGAAGCCAACAGTGTAAAACTCGACATCGGTGGCGTGAAGTACGACATGGTAAAGAACAGCGAAGGCGTATGGACAGGCGAGTCAGCGCCTCAGGATGAAGGTTTCCACTATTATCAACTGAATATCGACGGAGCCTCTGTGCCCGATCCGGGCAGTTTGTTCTATTATGGTGCCAGTCGTTGGGGCAGCGGCATTGACATCCCTGCCGCCGACGAGGATTTTTACACGGTTAAAAATGTGCCGCAGGGCTCGGTGAACGAAGTGTATTACTACTCTACCGTGACAGAAAAGATGCGCCACTGCTACATCTACCTGCCAGCAGCTTACAGCCAGAATCCCACGAAGCGCTTCCCCGTACTCTACTTGCAACATGGTATGGGTGAGAACGAAACGGGATGGTCTGCGCAAGGTAAGACCGGCATCATCATGGACAACCTCATCGCTTCAGGCAAGGCTGTTCCCTTCATCATCGTGATGGACAATGGTCTGAACGCCATCCCCGCTCATCCCGACACGACGAAGGCTCGCCGTCAGTTACCGTTCCCCGGCATGGGACCTCGCCCCGGCGGTCAGCGTCCTCAAGGTATGGGTCAACGTCCCGATGGTCAACGTCCTCAAGGCATGGGCCCTGGCGGACAACGCCCCGGTGGTCCCCGTCCCGGTGGTGGTCCCCGTCGTGATTTCTCCAGTTTCACTGGTTTCGAGGATGTATTGCTTCAAGACATCATCCCGATGGTTGAGAAGAATTACCGTGTGATAGCCGACACGGAGCACCGCGCCCTTGCCGGTCTGTCAATGGGTGGTATGCAGACGCACATGATTACACTTGCCAACCCCACAAAATTCGCTTATGTAGGAATTTTCAGCGGTGGCACTATCCGCCCTGAGGAACTTCAAGATGCCAACGATTTTAAGAAGACCAACAAGGTGCTCTTCATGAGTTGCGGCGGCAAAGAGAACATGGGTGTGGATCAGGCAGCCACTGACCTGAAAGCCATGGGCATCAACGCACATTCATACGTGTCACCTGAAACGGCACACGAATGGCAGACTTGGCGTCGCAGCCTCTATCAGTTTGCCCAGTTGTTGTTCAAATAAAGAAGAACAAGTTATATAATTGGAAAACAGGGAGAAATGATTGTTTCTCCCTGTTTTTGTTGTATAGGCATACCACTTGTCCCACTTATAGAATCGGTAAAAAGTTTAAGTCACTATACCTTTATAGAACTCAAAAGAGGGATGGGCGGTGGGGGTATAATTGACATGCAAGGATATAAAAAGAAGAGAACCTGTCTCTCGACAGGCTCTCATACATACTTACTAAAACTAAATTAACCACTAAAAAAACTAATCTTTTATGAAAAGGAAACGTTCACACATTTCCGATACAAAAATATATATTTCATTTTGTTCTTGCAAGTGTTTGACGAAAAAAAGTAGAAATATTGGAGATATTTGCCACATTTTTAGACAAACGGAACAATTTTATACTTTATTAGAAGTGGTAGCCAAGTGTCATGAGCAGTTGATGACGCTTATTTTCCACCTTAGAGTTATTGCAAAGAACATTCTCTGAAGAGTTGGGACCTTCGTAGTATGACTGGAAGGGATAGAACTTACCTGAGGTAGAGGAATACTGGTATGCGAGGTCGAAACTCATCTTTCCAGCTGTGTAGCCCACACCAGCAGTGATGCGGTTGGTGGCCTTCCAGTTGGTGAAGTCAGTAGCGGAACTATAGTAAGATCCATTGGACTGGATGGTACCGTCTTTCTGTCCTTCTTTGTCATACATAGGTGTAGAGGTGTTGTAACCGAGGCGGAACGCGAGTTCGGGAATGGGTTTTACTTCGACACCCAGTTTTACGGTGGCCACACCCTTGAGTGTACGCTCTGTGTGCTCGTTCATGTTCTTGTCGCTGCTTGAAGAAGAATAATACTCATCCCAATAATAGTCGTAATAACCGCCGTCGTCAACTCTTGAGTCGAGATAACTATAGTCGGCATAGTCAACACCTGCACCGATAGCGATCATGTTTCCGATGGTGTGGCCCAGACTGAGACCGAACTTCCACGGCGTGTTGAGGCGGAATTTATACGACTCCATTGCAGGAGGAATAGCATTGGCCTTGAACCCCACTTGTGTGAAGTTGGTAGTTTTGAGGTCATACCAAATCGGTGTGGAGACAGAGAGACCGATACGGAACGGTGATGTTTCGATGGGGCGGACGATGACACCAGCCTTGATGTCGACACCAGCACCCGTAATTTTCCTTTCATCAGCTACGGTCACTGAAGAGAGACCATTAGCATTACCCTCCAACTGCTCTGTGTATTCACCATAATGCTTGTAATGCACATCATGGATGCCAACAGTCATACCGAGGAAGATACGGTCATGGATGTTTCCACTGAAGTTGATGTCATACTCACCAATATAACCTTTGTGTCCACGATTGAAGGTGAAATCAGTGGCGGGGTAATAGTAGTATACCGGAGAGCCGTCTTCGGCTATCTCTCCAGAATAATTTAGCAAGTAGCTGACGTAGATGGCGTCGAGTTGGTTGCAACTAAACAAAGTTTTGTCGTTGTCACCAAAAATAAAGCCATTTACCCCCTTCTCATATGTCAATTTGTTCTGTGATGCATTCTCCAATTGATTTGCCGCAGAGAGGATGAAATCGAAATTGCGGCTCTTGTGATAGTTGAAACCTACATTGAAGAACGAGTTAGAACGGGTCTGGTTGACATAGACGAAGCCCAACTGGTCGAAACTGACATTTGTCGCGTCAACGAAGGATGACTTTTCCGCATCCTGCTGTGAGACAAATCCGAAGGATGTGCTCACCACCGGGTGTTTGAAGAGGCCTATACCAGCAGGGTTGGAAGACATGGTAGATATGTCTGCACCTAGTGCGTCGAGCGCTCCGCCCATACCCACATACCTTGCCGTACCATTGAGATCCTCGGTTGCGATTTTGGCATTTTCGTATGTTTCCTGAGCCATAGCGGTCATTCCGGTCATCATGGCTGCTGCTATCAAAAAATATCTTACTTTCATTGTCGTTGTTGATTTTGGAAATATATATTGGAATTGTATTGGTTGTCACATTAAAGATTATTATCTGTGGCCTCCGAAAGAGCCACTACCGCCACGGCTTCCTCCTCCACCGCCGAAGGAGCCACCGCCACGGCTTCCGCCTCCGCCGCCGAAGGAACCACCGCCACGACTACCTCCGCCGTAGGACGAACTTGACGAACTGCGTGAAGGTGTGCTGGAAATACCACGGGAAGTGCTGCTTGACGAACGGCGAGAGTCTGTGCTGCTTCCTCCGAAGGTGCCACCACCTGCGCGGGTACCATTATTGTAAGTTGAACCTGCCCTTGACGGAGCGCTTGCCGAAGAACGTGAGCCGCCAGCATTGCTTCTTGATCCGCCAACGAAACCACCCGTTGCATGTCTTGTGCCATTGCTTACACCTGAGCGTGCAGCACTGGCAGTGTTATTGCCGCTGTCATGTCCGCCGAATGTTCCGCTGTTTCTTGAACCGCCGAATACACCTCTAGAACCACTGCCTGTTCCATAAGTCACACGACCATGGTTGCGTGTACCATTGGTGCCACGATGAGCCAATCCAGGACCATAATACCAAGGATCATACCATCCATAGTATCCGCCGTAATAGGGCCATCCCCATCCGGAGTAACGCCATCCCCAGTATCCCCAGCCAC
>CAMJAO010000065.1 GCA_946403615.1 uncultured Prevotellaceae bacterium | reverse complement strand
ACTTGTCTGAACAACTTTTCACGAATGGTGAAGAGTTGTTTTTTTTTGGAAATTATAGGATTTTCTAGGGATTCCTAGGATTTTCTAAGATATTCTAGGAAATTATAGGGTTAATAGTTTTTGATAGGCGAGCCGCGGTGCGCCTGATGCCAGAATAATGATGCCGCAATAGGTGAAACCGTGCTTGGTGATATTGTGCCGCATGATGGTATTGTCGCGATGGGTGTCGATGCGGATGTTGGGGTCAATTGCGAAACAATAATCCATGATGTCGCTGAAGATGTGATGCACATACGGGACGCTCGCAATCCGATGAATGACATGATATGGGAGTGAATCGTCCAACCATTGACCTTCGTAAATCTGATGATATGTGGGTTCGGGTGACGGCAAGCAGGCAAAATAGGCGACCACCTGGCCCTCTTCTTCGATGACAAAGGCACCATCGCGATTGATGTCGGCAAGGATAATCTCTTCAGACGGATACCCGTCGCCCCACTGCGAACGGTTGCCCGACTCTCGCATAATGACCTTCGCCTCCTCCATCACACTCATGACAGCCGCCATGTCAGCCAATGTCGCTTTCCTTATGATTCTTGCCATGTCCGTCATTCAAATCAATCGTTCTTTCTGCGTACAAAAATAGCGAAAAAAACAAAAACATGATTATATTTTGGCGATTATTCGTTAATTTTGCGGCAAATAAGCATTATTGTCTCTTTACTTATCATTCAATATATGAACCATCAACATACCATTGATATCAACACATGGGCCCGCCGGGAATGGTTTGAACATTTCTCGCGCATGAAATCGCCCCATTACGCACTGGCAGTAAACGTAGATGTCACGAGGCTGGTGGAATATAAACGAGAGCATCATCTGTCGTTTTACCTGTCACTTATTTATTTGTCGACCAAAGTGCTGAACAGCATAGAAAATTTCCGTTTGAGAATGTGCGATGGCAAAGTGGTATTGTATGATACGATTCACACGAATTTCACCCACAAACAGGCAGAAGAACAGCTGTTTCGATATCACACTGCGCCCTACACCGGCACGTTGGAAGAGTATGTCGCCGCCACAGGCAAAGCCATCAAAGAGCAGACAACCCTTTTCGGCGGACTAGGCGATATCCCCAATGTGGCGTATTTCAGTTGTGCCCCCACTTTAGATACCACCTGCATCACCAACCCGGGTTTAGACAATGCTGACGATGCCATTCCCCGCATCAACTGGGGCAAGTACATTGAGCGCGATGGACGGTTGATTTTGAACATCACATTCACCGCCAACCACCGTTTTATCGACGGTTATCACATCGGCCTGTTCTTTGAGACGCTGCAAAAGGAGATTGACAGTATATAAACTGCTCCGCTATAACCAATAATATCGCATAAGATTTGGGGTATTCATCAAGAATCCGTATTTTTGCAAAGTCTGATTCATCGGCAAGCACACACGAAAAACATCAACATCAATAATCACTTGTTTATGAGAACTATCTTATTATCTATCATCCTGCTTTCCACATTTACCGCAGGTAAAGCACAGGCTCAGCCTCAAGCACAGGCAGAGACGCCTCAACTGGAGTATGTCATGCAATTGAAAGTGACGCTGGGCGAAGCATACAGCGTTGGCGAGACCCCCGAAGGGCGGCGCCAAGTTATTCCCATCACTGGCGGCACATTTGAGGGACCGTTGCTGAAAGGCACCATTTTGAACGGCGGAGCCGACTATCAACTGACTGACACGAAGACCAACCGCACGACTTTAGAAGCCATCTACTCCATCAAGACCGACGATGGCGTATATATTCACATCCGTAATAAAGGCATTATCCATGCCAGTCAAAACGAGCAAGGGCAACCTTCGTTCTATTTCAAGGCGGCACCCAAGTTTGAGGCGCCAAACGACAGTAAGTATGCCTGGTTGAACAATGCCATCTATGTCTGTTCGCCCTCATTCGGAGGTAATTTCCAGGGCATTGTGCTGAATGTGTGGAAGGTGAAGTAGCCCCACCCCTGGCCCTACCCAAGGAGGGAGAAGTTTGTCACCCTTACTTGGTTGCGGGTGAAATATTCGTTACAAAAAGGGGGATAAGACGTCATGGTAATGGGATGGTACGCATCCTTATTAGAATGACGTAATTTTTGCCAATAACTAATCTACAGAATATGAGAAAGATGCTGCTGGTGGCTTTATTAGCCATGATAGCCACAGGTATGGAGGCTGCGAAAGTGTATAAGCCTTGGGACAACGGAAGGTTGAAAGTGTCAGACAACTGCCGTTATCTGGTGCACGAGAACGGCACGCCGTTTTTTTGGCTGGGCAATACCGCCTGGCTCATCTCCGAACGGCTGAACCGCGACGAAGTGGAATTCTACCTGAATAAGGAGCGCGAAGCCGGTTATAATGTGGAACAGATACAGGTGTTGAACGGAGTACCCACGTTTGACATTTACGGTCATCAAGCCAACGATGACAGTTTTGACTTTGACAAATTCACCCATGCCGGAGAATATGGTTATTGGGAACATTTAGACTACATTGTCGGCATGGCAGAGACGAACGGCATCTATATCGCGATGGACTGCATTTGGGGTTCACAGATTGATGTGATGACCCCAGCGAAAGCCGCCAAATATGGTAAATTCCTTGGTGAAAGATATAAGGACCGCCCCAACATCATCTGGATGATAGGAGGCGACATCATGGGCGACAAAGGCATGGAATCATGGGATGCCTTGGCACGCGCCATCAAAGCAGCCGACCCGAACCACCTGATGACCTTCCATCCGCGCGGGCGCACGACCAGCGCTTGGTGGTATAATGACCGCGAGTGGTTGGATTTTAACATGTTCCAGAGCGGACACCGCCGTTATGGCCAGCGCAACGGCGACGGCGACTACACCATCAAGGACAATACCGAAGAGGATAATTGGCGGTATGTGGAGATGAGCAAGGAACAAGAAGCAAGAGGCAAGAAGCAAGAGGCAAGAAACAAGGGACAAGATAAAGGTTTTGAGCCCGTTGTGAGAATTGTGACGGGACCATTGAAACCTGTGATTGACGGAGAACCGAGTTATGAGGATATACCTCAGGGATTGCATGATTTCAGTGCCCCCCGCTGGCAAGACTATGATGTGCGCCGCTATGCATATTGGGCTGTTTTTGGCGGTTGTTTCGGACATACTTACGGGCATAACAGCATCATGCAGTTCATGCGTCCGGGTCTGCTCGGGTCATTCGGCGCCGAGAAACCATGGTGGGATGCGATGAAAGACCCTGGTTATGGGCAAATGAAATACTTGAAGTGGTTGATGCTGGCATTGCCATTCACTGAGGGAGAAAACGACCAAAGTGTCATTGCAGGTGATAACGGCGAGCGATATGACCGCATCATCGCCACCCGTGGAAAAGATTACCTGTTGGTTTATAACTATAGCGGCAAAACGATGCAAATAGATTTGCGGAAAATCTCAGGGACAAAGAAAAACGTATGGATGATGAATCCTACAGACGGCAGCCTGACCTATTTGGGCGAACGGGGCAACCAAGTGAGTGAATTCACTATCGACGCCACTTCAGCAGGAGTGAACGACCGGGTGCTTATCGTCATCGATGCTAATAAGAATTATCTGAAGAAAGACGCCACACAATTAGAAGAAAGATGGTAAGACGACGCCTTCTGATCTGTCTGTTGTGCTTGCTGGGTATCTGGAGCATGACATACGCCACACCCGCGCTGGAAGTGCGGGTAACCGACCTGCGCACCGAGCGCATGATTAACCCCATGAGCATAGACACCCCCACCCCACGTTTGGGCTGGCGCATAGAGTCGCTCCGTAATAATGTCCGTCAGGAGAGATACCATATAATAGTAAGTTCCACGCGTGAGAAAGCAGAGAAACTTGACGGTGATCTGTGGAACGAACTCATCGAGAGCGACCAATCGCAATGGGTGGTTTACAACGGCAAGCCGCTAAAAAGCGATACCCGTTGTTACTGGCGAGTACAGGTGACGACCACCGGCGGCATCAGTCAATGGAGTGAGATCGCATCATGGAATGTAGGGTTGTTGACCGAATCAGAATGGAAAGGCCGTTGGATTGGCTTTACGGGCACCATGCCTTGGGATGAGGAAAGCGAGCACAGCCGGTTGTCATCCCGGTATTTACGCCAGACGTTCAGTCTGGACAAGGAAGTTTTCCGTGCCACCCTATACATCTGCGGTTTGGGCATGTACGAGGCATTTATCAACGGAAAGCGGGTCGGCGATGATGTGCTTGCCCCCGCCCCGACCGACTACCGTAAAACCGTGCTTTACAACGCTTATGACGTGACCGGACTGCTGCAAAAAGACAACGCCATAGGTGTGGTATTAGGCAACGGGCGTTTTTATACCATGCAGCAGAAGAAAAAGCCCTATAAAATCAACAATTTCGGTTATCCGACACTGCGTGCCAATCTCATCGTAGAATACAAAGACGGCAGCAAGAAAACCATCAGCACCGACGACAAGTGGCGTCTGAATGCAGACGGCGCCCTCCGAAGCAACAATGAATATGACGGTGAGACATATGACGCCCGCAAGGAATTTGGGCGATGGACGTACTATGACTATGACGACTCATCGTGGCAGAAAGCCGAACGCACCGCCATCCCCATGGGCACCTTGCGCGGTGCGATGTCGCCCAACATGACCGTGTTGAAACGTCTGCAACCCATAAGCGTGACAGTGCACAACGGGCGACTGATCATCGACATGGGGCAGAACATGGCAGGATGGGTAAACATACGGTTGGGAGACATGAATCGCGGCGATTCGATTGTGATACGATACGCCGAACGAATAGACTCCACCGGCAATATCTGGCGAGACAACCTCCGTCATGCCTGGAGCACAGACCGCTACTATGCCAACGGAAACGAACAGGGGCAGTGGTGGCATCCCACTTTTACCTATCATGGATTCAGATATGTGGAAATCAGCGGCATGAAAAACGTGAAGGCCGATGACATCGTGGGTGAGGTGATAAGCGACGCGATGGCAGAAACCGGAACCTTCAAGAGCAACAACGATGTTTTGAACCGCGTGTACCAAAACGCAGTGTGGGGGGTGCTGAGCAATTATAAAGGAATGCCCGTAGACTGTCCCCAGCGCGATGAAAGGCAGCCATGGTTGGGCGACCGTACCCGAGGGTGCTATGGAGAAGCCTTTCTTTTTGACAATAAAACCCTTTATACCAAATGGATGCGCGATATTGTTGAAGCACAACGTGAAGACGGATGTATTCCCGATGTCGCCCCCGCTTTTTGGAATTATTATTCCGACAATATGACATGGCCGGCAGCCCTTCCCTTCTCATTGGATATGTTGCAACGCCAATATGGCGACAGCGAACCCATACGCAAATACTACCCCAACGTGAAAAGGTGGCTTCGTCATATGAAAGAGCGATACGGGAGGAAAGGCCTCATCACCAAAGACCAGTACGGCGACTGGTGTGTGCCTCCTGAGGAAGAGCACATGATTCACAGCGAAGATCCCGCCCGCATCACTGACGGCACACTCATATCTACCGCATATTATTACTATATCTGCCAGATGATGCATCGGTGGGCGGAAGAGCTGTCGATAGATGATGACGCCCGCTATTTCAACGATGAAGCGTCAACCGCCAAACAGGCATTCAACAAAGAGTTTCTGACAGTGAAGAAAGGCAGCAGCACCGTACCGGGACATATACTCTACCCCGACAGCACCTATTACGGCAATAATACCGTGACAGCAAACCTGTTGCCATTGGCTTTTGGCATGATTGATGACGAGTATGTGAAAGGAGAGGTGACGAAAAACATCATCGCCAATGTGATAACAAAGAATGACGGTACCGTTTCGTGCGGTGTCATCGGTATAGGCTGGCTGATGCATGCATTGACCGAGATGGGACGCAGCGACATCGCCTGGCTATTGGCCACCAACACGAAATACCCTTCATGGGGTTACATGGCAGAACATGGCGCCACCACCATTTGGGAATTGTGGAACGGAGATACCGCCAGCCCCGCGATGAACAGCGGCAATCATGTGATGTTGTTGGGCGACCTGTTGTCATGGATTTTTGAAGATTTGGGCGGTATCCGTAGCAGTGAGCCTGGATTCAAACATATCACATTGAGTCCCGACTTCGGTACAGATGAAATCAACAATATCGATGTCGGTTATGAAAGCATATACGGCAAGATTGTTAGCCGTTGGCAAAAAGCAAAGGGAGAATTGACTTGGCATGTGGAGATACCTGCCAACACAACCGCCACCCTGATGATGCCCAACGGTGAAAAGAAAGAGATCGGTTCGGGTCAATATGACTTCACCGTGAAAACGCCACAGCGCTCGGGGGAAGTGATAGCCGATGAGTTTCTCTATGAAAAGGCCGATTTTCCGCAATGCCATTCCGCCAGCATCGTAGAGACGAAGAAAGGCGACCTCGTAGCAACCTATTTCGGCGGAACGAAAGAGCGTAACCCCGACGTATGTATCTGGGTAAGCAGAAAGCCCAAAGGAAGCAGAGAATGGACAAAACCACAAATGGTGGCCGACGGTGTAGAACCACAACCGCTCCAGCCCAATCCCCAAGGAAAGGAGAGTCAGGTGACGAGTAGCACGAAACCCGCTTTCAACGGACAGTTCACACCACTACCCGGATGGACCGGCAACCGTGGCGAAGCAAGCATAGGTGAACAATATCGCGAAGCCTGTTGGAATCCTGTGCTCTTTGAGATGCCCGACGGTGACCTGCACCTTTATTTCAAGATAGGACCGAATGTGGCTGGTTGGAAAGGTTGGCGCGTCGTCTCAAAAGACGGCGGCAAGACCTGGGGCAAGCGTGAACCACTGGAAGAAGGAATGTATGGACCGGTGAAGAACAAACCCGTGATGAACAACGGTCGGTTGATAGCCCCTACGAGCGATGAACGCAACGGATGGAAACTCTATTTCGAATACAGCGATGACTTGGGGAAGACGTGGAAACGCACCGATTTCGTGGCAGCAGATGATGGAGTGAAGGCCATTCAACCTTCTATCATAGTATTGCCCGACGGCCGTTTGGAAGCCCTCAGCCGCACCCGCAGCCGCCATATCGGCGTCACCTACAGCAGCGACAACGGAATGACTTGGAGCAAGCTGCAATTGATAGAGACACCAAATAACAACAGCGGTATCGATGCAGTGACACTGAAAGACGGAACGTTTGCCATGATCTGTAATGACTGGCCCATTGAGCCGACAAAAGAGAAAGGCGCGCGTACACCGCTGTCCATCCTACTGAGCAAAGACGGTGTGAACTGGAACCATTGGATAACTTTGGAAGACAGTCCCGTGTCGCAGTATTCCTATCCCTCCATCATCCAGAGTCGCGACGGACATATCCATGTTGTTTACACTTGGAGGAGGCAAAGGGTGAAACATGTGGAGTTGACAGCCCCCTCCCCGACCCTCCCCGAGGGGAGGGAGTAGTTACTCCTTTTATAGGATTATAGAAAACATCTAATTTTAATACGACGAAAGCCTACTTATCAATGAGACAAAAGATCGCCATCCTCAATCTATTCATCATGTCAGCCATGATGGTAACTGCACAAGTGACATCTCTCGCCGATAAGGTGTCGGTGGCAGGGTTGTATCCCTTGGAAAACTCAGGCCGGGTGGTCTATAACTTCAATGACGGGTGGCGTTTTCATTTGGGCAACGTGGCTCAGGGTGAAGCCGTGGATATGGACGACACGGCATGGGAAATCGTGTGTGTGCCCCACAGCGTGGAACTGGAACCAGCGGAAGCCAGCGGCGGACGCAATTATCAGGGCGTGTGCTGGTACAGGAAGCACTTTACCGTTCCTGAAGACATGGCAAATAAGGACATCATTCTCTATTTTGAAGCCATCATGGGCAAGCAAGAGTTGTATGTGAACGGTCATAAGGTGAAAGAGAATCTTGGGGGTTATCTGCCAATTATCATCAACCTGTCGAAAGAAGGAGTAAAAAGCGGTGACGAATGTCTGATAGCCTTGAAAGCTGACAACAGCGATGACAAGAACTACCCACCGGGAAAGAAGCAGAGTCAACTTGATTTCGCCTATCACGGCGGCATGTATCGCGATGTTTGGCTTATCGGCCGTTCGCCCGTACATATCACCGACGCTAACGAACGTGGACAGGTAGCAGGCGGCGGTGTATTCGTTCACTACGGAGAGATTAGTGAGAAAAAAGCAGAGGTATTTGTGGAAGTGGAGATAGAGGGAGATGAAGGAATAAAGGTTGTGGGAAAGATAAAGAACCTAGAAAGCCTCAAAAGCCCCCTCCCCAGCCCTCCCCGAGGGAAAAGCCCCCTCCCCAGCCCTCCCCGAGGGGAGGGAGTAGTTTCCAATCTAAAAGTAATTAAAACTTCCCCCTCGGGGGATAAGAGGGGGGCCACAGTTTATACCCTATATACCACGATTAATAATCCTCATCTGTGGTCACCTGAAGATCCTTACCTGTATCAATTGGAGATAGAGGTGAAGCAAGGGAAAAAGACGGTTGATGGCGGAATCGTGCGCATGGGCATCCGAAAGGCGGAATTCAAAGGCAAAGACGGTTTCTGGTTGAACGGCAAGCCCTATCATCAGTTGGTGGGCGGCAACCGTCATCAGGATTTTGCCTACGTGGGCAACGCTTTGCCCAACAGTCAGCAGTGGCGTGACGCGAAACGGTTGAAAGATGCCGGCATGACCATTATCCGCGCCGCACACTATCCGCAAGACCCGTCGTTTATGGACGCTTGTGACGAATTGGGTTTGTTTGTAATTGTACCCACCCCCGGATGGCAATATTGGAACAAAGACCCGCAATGGGGAGAAATGGTTCATGAGAATACCCGCCAAATCATCCGTCGCGACAGGAATCACCCGAGTGTGCTGATGTGGGAGCCAATTCTAAATGAGACACGATACCCGAAAGACTTTGCACTGCAGGCACTGCAGATTACCCGAGAAGAATACCCCTACCCCAACCGTCCTGTGGCAGCAGCCGACATGAATTCCGAGGGAGTAAAAGACAACTACGATGTGCTTTACGACTGGGCTGACAACATCGGTAAAGGCACATTGGACACCGACAAATGTATTTTCACACGCGAATGGGGCGAATATGTGGATGACTGGTATGCGCACAACGCCATCAACCGTGCAGCCCGTGGATGGGGCGAGAAAGCACAATTGACCGCAGCCCTGTCATTGGCCGACACCTACGGTATGATGTATCTTGGTCAGCGGCAGTTTATCGGCGGCTGCCAGTGGCATCCTTTCGACCACCAACGCG
>CAMJAO010000064.1 GCA_946403615.1 uncultured Prevotellaceae bacterium | reverse complement strand
TTTTCTCCCGAAAACTGCTGCAAATTTACTACATTTTCTGCAAACCACAAAATTTATAACTCATTTATTTATCGACATTTAGGATTATTTGAAATTTCATAAAATCACAATGGAAAAGACTCATAATCTGGAGGTCACAGGTTCAAGCCCTGTCTGGTCCACATTGAAAATCAGCGATTTTACACCTTGTAAAGTCGCTGTTTTTTTGTTTTACCAATAACAATGCGGAAGTATTCGGTTGAGTTCAGCACCTCGTCAGTTTCAATACTCAGACCTGTACTGCAAATGTAAGACAAGACATCGTTCTTATACTTCTATCATTTTGGGATAGGAAAGAATCATTACTTTTTCTCCTTTTTGCTTTTTTACTTACAAGTTTATGATTACTTTTGCATCGGAAAGACTTTTTTAGTCTTCCGCTGACAAAAAACACCTGTCGTATGGAATGGTTCAATAAAATCATCAACTTTTTCCAAAAGGACATATGGCGCATCAAGGCCGAACAACTGCC
This sequence comes from uncultured Prevotellaceae bacterium, assembly GCA_946403615.1. Classification (GTDB taxonomy): domain Bacteria; phylum Bacteroidota; class Bacteroidia; order Bacteroidales; family Bacteroidaceae; genus Prevotella. Next base: position 8,978 of record CAMJAO010000064.1, on the reverse strand, counting down.
TTGGTGGAAAAGGGCTTTGGTGAATATGGCCAAGGTGACTATTCTCACGGTCAAGGCTTTTTTCACGAACAGGCTCTTCCGTATGGCGGCTGCGCTGACCTATTCCACGTTGTTGGCCATCGTTCCCATCGCTGCGGTTGTCTTCGCTGTGGCCCGGGGCTTTAATTTTTCCATTTATATCGAAGACTGGTTCCGTGACTCGTTGGAGTCGCAACCACAGGTGGCCGAATCCATCATCGGTTTCGTCAACTCCTATCTTGTCCATGCGCAAAGCGGTATCATCCTCGGAGTGGGATTGGTGTTCATGCTCGTGACCGTCATCTTGCTGACCACTACCATCGAAGAGAGTTTCAATGACATCTGGCGGGTGGATAAGCCGAGGACATGGGGGCGCTCCATCATCAATTACACGGCGGTGTTCTTCCTTTTGCCCATTGTCATCATCGTCACTTCGGGTGTTTCAGTGGTCTTTGCCACCATCTCCGACGGCTTGAAAGAAATCATCTTCGTGGCACCTGTCATCAAAGGCATTGTGGGGTCGGTGCCCTATGTTATCTGGTCACTGGCATTTATCCTGCTCTATGTCTATATGCCCAACACGAAGGTGAAATGGAAATACGCCATCATTCCCGGCATCATTGCAGGTGTGGCCATGCAGATGCTCCAACTTTTCTATATCCATTCGCAGATGTGGGTGTCCAGTTATAACGCCATATACGGGTCTTTCGCCGCGCTGCCGCTCTTCATGTTGTGGTTGCAGATATCGTGGACCATCTGTCTCATCGGTGCTCAGATGTGCTACGTCAGGCAGCATCTGAAGGATATGGCGTTCGAGCATGATGTGAAGGAAATCAGCCATCATCACCAGATGATAATGTCGGCACTGCTGCTCAGTATCATCTGCAAGCGGCATTATAACGGTGAGCAGGCTTGTAACGTCAGACAGCTGAAGGAGTTGTCGGGGCTGCCCATGGGGGTGACTACCGAACTGTTGAAAAGGTTGCATGAGGCTGGACTCATCAATATCAACGGGTCATATCAAGAGGAGGACACCGTCTATCAGCCATCCATCGGCACCAACAACATTACCCTTGGCATGATGGTAGATAAATTGGAGTGCCAAGGGAAATGGAAACCCAAGGTGCTGGTGTCGCAACTGGACGGCAACCTGTGGCGGAAGGTTCATCAAATCAGAAACAATTATTATAATGAACTGAAATCGGTGTTGGTCAGGGATTTGTAAACGCAACGGTAATTTCAGACGATTGTCTTCCGGAATACAAACATTTCGTCGTCTTCGCTCCAATTCCCTTGCTCTTCTTCCGGCACGGCTGGTCCGTGATGATATTTGTTCCAAAACTCCACAATTTGGAAACCGCAACAGTTGACGTAGAAATGGATATTCCGTTTCTCAAAATAAGGTGTGATGGTTTCCCACACATGAATCTCTGGATGCAACCCTTCCACGGCTTTCCATGCAGCGCGCCCGATACCTTTACTGTGTGCCTCGGGGGAGACGAAAAGCAACTCCAGTTCGCCTTTCTTTTCTATAGCATCAATCTTCAACACAAGTCCGCCGACATGTTTGCCGCTTAAAACGATGCGGTATGCTTCGGCGTTCTCGCCGTCAAGGCATTGTTCTATTGTATGACGTGAGATGACCTCTTCGCCTTCTTCCGTACGCTCATCACGCATTCCAAACTCGATTTGGGCACCATATTTGAATGCCCATTGATTGTCAATGATGAATTGCTCACGGTCCTCCTCTTGAAGAGGAATGAGAGAGATGCTGATTTCTTTGTTTTTCATGTCTATTCGGGGTTTTCAGGCTATTTTGTGCAAAGATAATGCTTTTTTTCGTGTATGGCACTTTTTATGTCAGATATATTTCTCAACTCTTGGGTGCAGGCATCACGCCGTCGGCAATACGCAGCCGTGAAGTCTGCGTTGCAGGCATCCGATGTAGATGAAAGAAAAGAGAAGTCATCTTCTGTCATACCTGATTATTTTTTCAATCAGGCAGAGTGTGGATTACGAAATATTTATTGTAACTTCGCAGCCGTTATGAGATACGAGACGTATACGTTGCGCTGCGGATTGCGCGTCATTTTACAGCCGGTGGCTTCGCCGGTGGTGTTTTGCGGCTATGCCATCAACGCCGGATCACGTAATGAGGAGCCGGGCGATGAGGGTTTGGCCCACTTCTGTGAACACGCCACATTCAAGGGCACCTCACGCCGCCGGTCTGTGCAGGTGCTTAATACGCTGGAGCGTGTGGGGGGCGACCTCAATGCCTTCACCAACAAGGAAGACACGGTCTATTATGCTGCTTTCTTGGCTGAGCATCTGCCACGGGCGGTGGATTTGCTGACCGACATCGTTTTGCACAGCACCTATCCCCAAGCAGAGTTGGACAAAGAGAAAACGGTCATTTGCGAGGAGATAGAGAGTTACAATGACTCGCCTGCCGAGTTGATATACGATGAGTTTGAAAATGTGCTTTTCCAAGGTCATCCGTTGGGCCATCACATCTTAGGCAGTACGGAGCGCGTGAAACAGTTTACCACAGCCGACGCACTGCGGTTTACACACCGTTATTACCTGCCTGAAAACATGGTTTTTTTCGCTTCGGGCGACATCGATTTCAGCCGTCTTGTGCGTCTGCTCGAGCGTGCCACAGCAGATATGCCCGCCGCCACACCTGTTCCTGTACTTAATCCCAATCCGACCTTCTCAAATGATGGAGGTTCTTCCTTGCCTCTGGCTCCCTGCCCCTCACAATTCATCCGCCAGGACCACAACACCCATCAGGCGCATGTCATGTCGGGCACCGTCGCCTATCCGGTCAACCATCCGCTGCGTATACCTCTCTATCTGCTCAACAACATCATGGGCGGGCCGGCGATGAATTCGCGGTTCAATCTCTCGCTGCGTGAGCGGCGCGGCTTGGTCTATGGCGTGGAGAGTAATATGGTATGCTTTGCTGACACAGGGGCGTGGAGCGTCTATTTCGGGTGCGACCCCCATGACGTGAAAAGTTGCCTGCGTGCTGTGCGTCGTGAGCAGGACCGGATGCGATCAACGTTGCTTACTCCTACCCAACTGACCGCAGCCAAACGACAGCTCAAAGGGCAGTTGGGCGTGGCGTCCGTTTCGCGTGAGTCATTTACATTGAGTATCGGAAAGAGTTTCCTGCATTATGGCGACGAGCGCGACCTGAGTGTGCTCTTCAAGCGTATCGATGCCGTCAGCGCTGAACAGGTGAAGGCTGTGGCAGAAGAGATCTTCGACCCCTCGCGCGAAGTGGTGTTGTGCTATGGTTAATTCTGTTAAGACCCATCCTGACCCTCCCTGCAGGAGGGAATAAGAGGTTGGAAGGTATTGTCAAAGTTTTGTTTGCACCGTTTCGATGTATTGTCGCAGATAGCCTTTGAAGGCATCGCAGCCCAGCACCTCGATGTCATCTAATAGCCCGAGGACAAACCTGCCAATGCCCAGAAAACTGCACACATCGAGGCTGAGCAGCCAACGGCCGTCGCCCTCTTCTTTCAAAAACCATTCCGAAGCGGGATACTCCTCTCGGATAAGATTGGCCGCCAATCGTCCCATACGCAATTGCACCTGATATCGCTCTTCGCCGCTGAACATGAAGATGTCAGTGAACATTTGCTTGTGCTTGTCGCGATGCTGCCACTCCGTTTCCAACATTTCCACATCCGTCATACGGGTCAGTTTGAAGGTCTTGTTCTTGCCTGAAGCCAACTCATAACAACGTATCTCGCGGTTGTTGTTCATAAAGAGAAACGGTTCGACCAAACGGTCGCTCGTAGTGTTGCTATTGGCCGAAGAGTATCCTTTGAGCCACACTTGCCGCTCGTATTTGACGGCATCATACAGTGTGCTGACTATTTGTGCGTTTTTCTGCCTCAACTGTTCGTTGTCGAGGATATGGAAATCGTAAAAGCGTTCAAATTTGCGTTTTATCTTTGCGATAACGGCATCAGGCGTATCGACCTGAAGCAGAAGACGTTGCATGGCTACTGCCTCGTCTTCGGTGAAACTGATGATGTCGAACATCCTTCTGAAGAAAGGCGATTCACGGTTGATGTGATAGATTCCGTTGTTGTTCTCGACCTTAAAACCCGCCTCTTCGAAGAAATGGAGGTAATAATACATGCTACGGCGCGATATGTCCATTTGATCGCATATCTCGCTGACGGTGTAATGGTGGTTGGCAGAAAGAAATGCCAACAACTCTAATTCCTTCTGTAGTTTATCGTGACGCATGAATGAGTTTAGGTGGTTAGGTTACGAGGTTTAAGGTTTTGAGGGTGTGAGCCTCTCCCTCCCTTTGGGAGGGTTGGTGTGGGTTTTTACATCTCAAATTGTAGTGTGAGTTCGCCGTCACCAAGCAGGTTGTATGATCGGCGGTGATAGGGCGTGATGCCGTATTGGCGGATGGCTTCACGATGGGCGCGTGTGGGATATCCTTTGTTGCGCTTCCAATCGTATTGGGGGTATTCCTCGGCCAATTGGTCCATATAGTCGTCTCGATAGGTTTTGGCCAGGATGCTGGCGGCTGCTATAGACAGGTATTTGCCGTCGCCTTTGACTATGGTGGTGCTGGGTAGTTGCTGATAGGGCTTGAAACGGTTGCCGTCGACGATGACTGCTTGCGGGCGCACTTTGAGCCCGTCGAGTGCACGGTGCATGGCGAGAATCGAGGCGTTGAGGATATTGATTTTGTCTATCTCTTCCGCCGTGACGATCCCCACCGCCCAAGCCAAGGCATCACGCTCAATGACCTCGCGCAAGAGATGGCGGCGACGGTCGGTCAACTGTTTCGAATCGTTCAGATCGGCATTCTGATAGTCAGGCGGGAAGATGACAGCCGCGGCATAGACACTGCCTGCAAGGCAACCGCGTCCCGCTTCATCGCAACCGGCTTCGACTAATCCTTCGTAATAATGGCTTTTTAGCATCTTATTGTTAAATATCCTTAAATTATACCCGAAAAATTTGGAGTGAACTATTTGTGCACAACCATGGTTTATCTTTGCGGCATGAACATTAAAAACACAGTAGATATGAAAACAGATTTTAATTACACCAGCGCCACATCAACTAACCATGAAAACATGTCAGACACCTTACGCAAGTATTATTCATCGCTTTTGGAGAAGGAGTTGAACGAGCAGCAATCATCGTGGCTCACCGCCTCGGTCGGCTCCTTCATTATGACGGTCATGCCGCTTCCCATCCCCGATATGCTCCGTCTTATCGCCGTTGCCTTCTTCGCTTTCTCTCTTTGGAAAGGGAAGAAGAGCGGGTTGTAAGCCAATCTAAAGGTTTAGGGTAGAGGGTTTAGGGTTTAGTGTCCTTGACACATCTCTTGCCCCTTGCTCCATATTATTGGCTTAGCGCCCTTGCTATGCCCTCCCCTCGGGGAGGGTCAGGGTGGGGGCCTTCCTTGAAGGAGTCAGGGTGGGGGCTTTCTCTAAAACATCTGACTGACGCGGCGGATGCCGGCTACGAGCGCATCCACTTCGTCGCGGGTGTTGTAGAGGGCGAACGATGCGCGGACGGTACCTTGTATGCCGAGGCGCGTCATCAGGGGTTCGGCACAATGATGGCCAGTGCGAACCGCTATACCTAAACGGTCGAGCAGCGTGCCCATGTCCAAATGGTGGATATCGCCTACGAGAAATGAGACGACAGCATCCTTTCCCGGAGCCTCGCCGAAGAGGCGGATACCGTCGATGGTACGCAGCTGCTCCATGCAGTAGTGGGTCAGGGCCGACTCATGGTCATGTATCTGCTCCATACCGATGCCGCTTACATAATCTAATGCCTTGGCCAGTCCCACCGTGGCCACATAATCGGGCGTTCCTGCCTCAAACTTGAAAGGCAGGCGCTCGAAGGTGGTTTTTTCGAAACTTACCCGTTCTATCATCTCACCTCCACCTTGATAGGGCGGCATACGGTCAAGCCATTCCTCTTTGCCATAAAGCACGCCGATGCCCGTAGGTCCGTAAATCTTATGTCCGCTGAATGCGAAGAAATCACAATCCATCGCCTGCATGTCGACAGCGAAATGGGGTGTGCTCTGTGCTCCGTCTATCAGTACCGGCACGTCATGCTCATGCGCTATACGTATGATGTCTTCGACAGGGTTGACCGTACCGAGCACATTGCTCACATGGGTCACACTGACCAAACGTGTGCGGTCGGTAAACAACTGGCGGTAAGCCTCAATATCAAGTTCACCACGGTCGGTCATGGGTATGACGCGGATAGCGATGCCTTTTTTCGCCGCCTGCAATTGCCATGGCACGATGTTGGAGTGATGCTCCATAACGGACACGATGACCTCGTCGCCGGCTTTCATAAACGCGTCGGAGAATGACGATGCCACCAGATTCATGCTCTCTGTGGTGCCGCGTGTGAAGATAATCTCCGATGCGCTGCGGGCATTGATAAAGCGTCTCACGGTCTCACGTGCCGCCTCATGCAGGTCGGTGGCTTGTTGTGAGAGATAATGCACACCACGATGCACATTGGCGTTGACATTAAGATATTCGTCGCGCATGGCGTCGAGCACACACAACGGCTTCTGTGTGGTGGCAGCATTGTCGAGATATACCAACGGACGGTCATAAACCGTACGTGCGAGTATCGGAAAATCGGAGCGGATGTTTTTATTCATTGGGAATTATTTGGGAGTTCAGGAGTGAAAGCGGTTGAGGGTTGAGCGTAGAGAATTTAGTGCACTTTTAGGAGTGAAGGTGTTTAGGAGTGGAGACAATAGTCCTATGGTTGAGGGCTTAGTGTTCTTGACACATCTCTTGCTTCTTGCCTCTTGCTTCTAAATTCCCTCCCTTCGGGAGGGTCGGGGTGGGTACTATTTACACAACTTGCATCCTTCGCATTTGCTGAGTTCGCCACGGAAGCGTTTTTCTACCAGATAGTGCAATCTGTCGCGCAGTGGGATGAGTGTTATCTGGTCTATCACCTCGTTGGCAAAAGCAAGTTGTAAAAGCAGTTTGGCTTCGTGCAAGGGCACACCGCGTTGGCGCATGTAGAAGAGTGCCGCATCGTTGAGTTGGCCCACGGTGCTGCCATGTGAGCATTTCACATCGTCGGCGTAAATCTCGAGCATGGGCTGTGTGTACATCCTGGCCTCACGTGTGGCACACAGGTTCTGATTTCGCTCCTGCGATACGGTCTTCTGTGCGCCCGGCCTTACCAGCACCTTTCCTGCGAATGCGCCGGTGGCCTGCTCATCGAGGACGTATTTGTAGAGTTCGTTCGATGTACAGTGAGCCGCCTGATGGTCTATCAGCGTGTTATTGTCAATATGTTGGGTGCGGTCGGCGATGACACTGCCGTTGAGCGAGCATTCCGCCCCTTCGCCTTTGAACACCAGATCGGTTCGGTTGCGGGTCGTTCCGTTGTGGAGAGTGATGAGATGATGACAGAGGCGGCTGTTTGCCTGTTGCTCGATGTATAAGTTGCTAACGCGTGTGTTTTTGTAATGGGTCTCTTCCAGACAATACAACTCGAGCGACGCGTTCTCGCCCACATACGTTTCAATGACTTGTGTGGTAAGGAATGCGCGGTCGTCGGCGGCATGATCGCAGAACAGCAGTTTGGCTTCGGCACCGTCTTCTATGACAATTAACACACGGCGGTTGACCATCAGTTCTACGTCGGCACGCAGAATGTTGATGATTTGTATTGCCTTGTCAACATGCACCCCCCGCGGCACATAGACGAGCAGTCCGTCTTGTGCTAGCATGGTGTTCAGTGCGGTGACGGCATCCTCTTTTGTGTCAGCCAATTTGGCGTAGTATTTGGCGACGAAATCGGGGTGTTGTTGTGCGTATTTGCATAATGATTGCACGACGACGCCCTCTGGCAGCAGGCTTTTAGGCAACATCCGGTTATAGAACATGTCGTTGACCACGAAATAGAGCGAGGTGCTGAGATTGGGCACATCACACCTGAATGCGTCATAGGGGTTGACAGGAATGTCAAGCCGGTTAAGGTTCAGGCCGTAATCGGGTGCAAAGAGTTGCTGTATGTCGGTGTATTTATACCGTTCCACTTTCTGTGACGGAAAGCCGAGCCGCTGAAAATCGTCGAACGCGGCATCGCGGACGGCATTCATCGGGGGTGCCGAGTGACGGGCTATCATCTCACCCGCCTGACGGTATAAATCAATATATTGGCTTTCGCTTTTCATTTTGTTGATGGTACTATAGGAGTTGTCATTCCTAAGGTGTTATTGTTCCGTTTCGGCCTTGATCCAGTCGTAGCCTCGCTGTTGGATTTCATTGGCGAGTTCAGGACCTGCCGTTTTCACAATGCGTCCTTGATAAAGCACATGTACCACTTCGGGACGTATCATTTCCAAAAGGCGGTCGTAATGGGTGATGACGATGCGGCTGTTGTTTGCCGTACGCAGTTTATTGACACCCTCAGCCACGATACGCATGGCATCTACATCAAGTCCCGAGTCGGTCTCGTCGAGGATGGCGAGTTTGGGCTCGAGCATAGCCATCTGGAATATCTCGTTGCGTTTCTTCTCACCCCCGCTGAATCCTTCGTTCACGGAGCGTGAAGACAGTTTGCTGTCAAGTTCAACGATTTTCCGTTTCTCGCGCATGAGTTTGAGAAACTCTGCGGCGTTGAGCGGCTCCAAGCCTTCATACTTCCTTTTTTCGTTGATGGCGGCACGCATGAAATTGGTCATCGACACGCCCGGTATCTCCACGGGATACTGGAATGAGAGGAAGAGCCCCTCATGTGCCCGGTCTTCGGGTTTCATCTCCAAAAGGTTTTTCCCGTTGAAGAAGATGGTTCCTTCAGTCACCTCGTATAGCGGATTGCCTACGAGCACCGCGCTTAGTGTGCTCTTTCCTGAGCCGTTAGGCCCCATGATGGCGTGGGTCTCACCATCGCGGATGGTAAGGTCA
>CAMJAO010000063.1 GCA_946403615.1 uncultured Prevotellaceae bacterium | reverse complement strand
TCCGTATCTGGCAGTTGCCGTCACACGCTGTACATGCCACCCTGGGTCATTTCTCTCCCTCATTGCCGATGAGTGAAGAGGAGATTGGCCGTTTTGGCCTTCCTTTCCGAAAGGAATTGATGACACGTCCTTTCATCAACGATCGGGTGCTTGACCGCTTCTTTGGCATTCATGCTCCTTATGTCAAGGAGCATTTCCTCATTAGTAAGCCTTACGGACTTTATGCTTTGCGACAAGAGTTTGACACCCAGTCCAAGGTGCGTGAATACATGGCTGGTAAAACCGATGAGAACAGTTTGTGGATACGCGACGGATTGTATCGCCTCATTGCCAATGTGCTGATGATTGAGGATGAGCAGATGGAAGGTATGTATCACCCTCGTTATATGGTCTATAACGAACCGGTCTATGAGGTGTTGGGCGCAGACGAGAAAGATGCTTTTATGAGGCTTTACAACAATTATTTCTATGAGCGGCACAATGATTTTTGGGCCAATGTGGCTTTGCACCGATTGGCTGAAATTCTTGCAGATACTCGTATGCTCGTCTGTGCGGAAGATTTGGGCTTGTTGCCCGGTTGCGTGAGCGAGGTTTTACGGACAATGCGCATCCTGCCGCTTGAGGTGCAATCTATGCCCAAACGATTCGGTGAGGAGTTTGCACACCTCGAATCATATCCCAACCAAAGCGTTTGCACTACTTCCACACATGATATGCCAACATTGAGGCAATGGTGGGAAGAAAACGTAGGACGCACACAGCGTTACTATATCACGATGATGCAGAAGCAGGGTAGGGCACCGCAACATTTGCCGGCGCATCTTGCCGAAGAAATTGTAGCGCGACACCTCTATTCTCCTTCGATGCTATGTGTGTTGCCGCTGCAAGATTGGTTGGCCATGGATGCCGACCTGCGAGAAAAGGATATTTGGACTGAGCGTATCAATGCGCCTTACGATGCATATAACCAGTGGAAATACCGAATGCCCATGAATATTGAACGGCTGATGGATGCGTCAGTATTCAATCAGAAAGTCACCACAATGGTTCGACGAAGTAAGAGGTGAGACCTCTCGCTTCGCACTTATCATGCCAACGTATGAGAGTCCAGATACCGTTGCACCTCTTCTTTATAGCTGTCTGAGATGGGGATGAGATAGTTGCCGAATACAATCTTGAAACGGTCTATCAGGTTGACTTTCGGCATGTGAACGATGTACGAACGGTGAGTGCGGATAAACTCTGGCTGAGGAAGACATTCCTCCAGTTTCTTTAGGTTCAACAGGCTCATCACCGGTTTTTGGTCATTCTCTAAGTATATTTTTACATAGTCTTTTACGCCTTCGATGAACAGGATGTCGTCGAAACTCACTTTTACCAGTTTGTAGTCGCTTTTAATGAATACAAACCGGTCTTTTGAGAATATATTTACTTTTGACTGTTCAGCGTGCCAGGTAAGGGCTTTATTGGCTGACTTGAAAAAAACATCATAACTGATGGGTTTCAGTAGATAATCGAGAGCGTTGACTTTATAACCTTCTATAGCATATTGGCTGAAAGCGGTGGTGAAGATAATCTTCGTCTGCTTGGGTAAAATACTGGCAAATTCGGTACCGCTCAACTCAGGCATCTGGATATCCAAAAATATCAAGTCAATCTGACCGTTGCGGATGTCTTTGATGGCAGACACAGCACTGGAATAAGCACCTACCAGATGTAGAAACGGGGTGCGTTTGACATAACTCGACAGCAATTCGGCTGCCAACGGTTCGTCATCAATAATTACGCAATTGAGTATCATATAGTGTAATTTTAGATGAATAAATATTTTGATTGTTATTTGTTCCTTTTTCCCAATTATAATGGTCTGTATACAGTAAGTCCAAACGGCGCTGAACTGATTGTATGCCGACACCGCTGCCGCTTTTGTCTTTTTTTGTCTTTGGATAGTAAGAGTTGACAATTTCGCATACAATCTTTTCTTTGTCGGCTTGTATCTTGATGTGTATAAAACTCTTTTTCGTAGGGCTGACGCCATGTTTGAAAGCGTTTTCTACTAACGAGATAAGCAACATCGGCACAATGTGAATATCCTTTGAGGAAGGTACGTTATAATCCTCTTTGATTTCAACCTGTTCCGAAAGGCGCAGTTTCATCAGATTGACATAACTGTGTATAAAAGTCACCTCATCTTCTATGTCAAGGTATGGACGGTCATTCTCATAGAGAATATGGCGCAACATCTTGCTCAACTCCATAATGGCGTATTGTGCTTTCTTTTGGTTGAAGGCTGTCAGTGCATAGATGTTATTAAGGGTGTTCAGCATAAAATGAGGGTTGAGTTGGTAACGGAGGGTCTTCAACTCTGCCTCTCTTTGGGACACAATAGCCGTGTTTTTCAAATCTTCATTCTTAACCCAATTCAGCGACAAATGTATCATTGTCGCGATACCGATGCTGACACAAATGTTGAACATCGTATGAATAATCAAGAGAATGTGGGTGCCCACGGGCAGGTTAAGAAAGTCCCGTCCCAATGGTAACAGGTGTGCGAATGAGAAAGGACTGCCGTTCCATTTTACCCAAACATTAATGACAAGGGTTAAGACAATGATGAGTATTATGTTGTATAAGAAATAAAGCCTTTGCTTGCCTTTGACAAAATAATGAGGCGCAAGCCATAGAGAATTACAGTAATATGCAATAAACAGGCAAGAGGGTAATGCAAGGCATCGGAAAAAAGAACGCCATATCAATGAATTGTCAAATCGCAGGTAGAGTATGGGGGAAAAAAAGATGGCAAACCATATTATCACCTGCACGATGATGCTTAAACGATTGTTGATTCTCATATTATAATACCTTATAACCTCACATCACTCATATCTGATGGCATCAATCGGGTCTAATCGGGCGGCTTTCTTTGCTGGATACCAACCGAAGAAGATACCGGTAAATGTACAGACGGCAAAACTTAACACAATACTCCACAGTTGTATGGAGACGGGCCAGTTGGCAAATGTTTTTATGGCGTAAGAGGCGCCAACACCGAACAACACGCCGATGACACCGCCCGTCACACTCAACAGGATGGCCTCAATGAGAAATTGGTTCAAAATGTCAACACCACGGGCTCCTACACTCATACGCAAACCAATCTCGCGTGTGCGCTCCGTCACACTGACATACATAATGTTCATGATGCCGATACCGCCAACTATCAGAGATATGCCGGCAACACATGCCAAGAGCACGGTCAACATCGTCATGGTAGAATCCATCATGCTGGATAACTCTTCCTGTGAACGGATGTTGAAATCGTCTTCGTCGGCCTCGGCATCGTCTGTGGCATCCTTCAGTTTGTGATTCCTGCGCAAAATGTCTGTAATTTGTTCAATTGCCTGTTGGGTAACACCTTCGGTAATTGCTGAACACTGGATGCTGCCCAGATATGTTTGCGCCAGAATACGTTTCATGACCGAAGTGTATGGTGCTAACACCAAATCATCCTGGTCCATTCCCATAGAGTTGTATCCTTTTTTCTTCAATACGCCCACGACTCGGAAGGGGATAGAATTGAAACGGATCACTTTACCAATCGGGTCGCCACCGTCAGGGAAGAGATTGTCTACTACGGTTTGGCCTAATATGCATACCTTGGCGCTGGTCTTGATGTCGGTGTCGGTAAACATACTTCCCTCGCTCACGGTCAATTGGCGGATTTCCAAATAGTCTTGATTGACACCATAGAGTGATGAAGGTGTGTTGTTGTTGCCATAAATAAACTGTCCGCCACTCGTGACCATCGGGCTGACCGCTTTCACATAGTCACATTCTTCTTTAATGGCTTCGTAATCCTCCATCTTCAGCGTCTCCATTGAAGAGGCGTCACGCCGCACACCGCCGCGCATGTCAGCACCAGGGCTGATCATAATCATATTCGAGCCCATTTCTGAGATGCTCGACTTGATGCTCTGTTTCGTGCCTTGACCTATTGCCAGCATCGTGATGACTGATGCTATGCCGATGATGATGCCCAATGCGGTCAGAAACGAACGCATCTTGTTGGCCGATATGGCACGTAAGGCTATCTTAAACAGATTGATAAAATTCATTTATTTTGTACTTCGTGTTTCGTGTTTATTCATCCTCACTAACAGGCAAAGCGGCCAAACCCTCTGCGGCGTTCAGAATATTGTTATTCCTTTCGTCGCTGATGACACGACCATCGCGCAACATGATATTGCGGCTGGAGTATTTCGCTATGTCGGGATTGTGGGTAACGAAAATGATGGTGCGTCCCTCTGCGTGTAATTTCTGGAACAGCACCAATATTTCATAACTGGTACGTGTGTCCAAATTACCGGTTGCCTCGTCTGCCAATATCACGGCCGGGTTATTTACCAAGGCGCGGGCTATTGCCACACGCTGCATCTGACCGCCTGACATCTGGTTGGACCTGTGGTTAAGGCGGTCGCCCAATCCAACGGCTTTTAGTGCTTCGACAGCCCGCTCATGGCGTTCTTTGGCTGATACGCTGCTGTTGTACATCAATGGCAATTCCACATTTTCTACACTTGTCGTTTTGGGCAGGAGATTGTAGTTCTGGAAGATAAATCCGATTTTTCGGTTACGGAGCACGGCACGTTGGGATTTAGACATCGATTTGACCGATACCCCGTCAAGATAATACTCTCCGCTGGTGGGTGTGTCAAGACACCCCAATTGGTTGAGCAATGTCGATTTGCCGGAACCAGACTTACCCATGATGGTGACGAATTCACCTTCATGTATAGTAAAGCTCACACCACGAAGTGCATGGACCACTTCTTCACCAACGAGGAAGTTCCGTCGCACGTCTCGCAGTTCGATGACTATTTTTTTGTCCTGATTCTCCATCTTTGAATCTTTGTCTTCTATTCTATTTACTCCCTTCCCTTGAGATAATCGTTCACCTTTTCCCTCCATTTGTTGTTGCTAGGGTAGGTGTATCTTTTCCCTTCCTTCGGGAGGGGCAGGGTGGGTATGTCCTTGCTAGGGTGGGTGTTAGTATTTATTTCTTCCTGTTCCTGTTAGGAGGCCCGGGTGCGAACGGACTGCGCTCATTGCCTTCTTCTTCAATCTCACCTTCCGTGATTTTCACTTCTGTGATGACTTCCACACCTTTCGAGATACCATTGATGATTTCCGTATGTGCGCCGTCGCTCATGCCTATTTGCACTTGGCGGGCCTTCAAGGTGTTACCCTCTAATACCCAAACCTTATTCTTTCCTTGACAGTCTTCTATCTTTTTATCACCGACGGTTTCTTTTACCGGGGTAAAACGCAGTGCTTTGCTGGGTACACACAACACCCCTTGGCGTTCGGCGGTGTAAATGGTGACATTAGCGGTTAATCCCGGTTTCAGTTTCATACTGCTGTTGGGTGCGTTGATCACCACTTCGTATGTCACCACGTTGTTGGTAGTGGTGGCCTCCTGACGTACTTGGGTCACACTGCCTTCAAATGTGTCTTCGGGATATGCGTCAACAGTAAATGTGACACGTTCACCGGCCTTCACATTGCCGATGTCAGCCTCGTCCACATTGGCCACCACTTGCATGTTGGTCAGGTCTTTGGCTATCTTAAACAGTTCAGGTGTACTGAAACTGGCAGCCACAGTTTGACCCTCTTCAACAGACTTGGAGAGAACAATACCGTCGATTGGCGAAGTGATGGTGGCATAACCCAAATTGGTCTGAGCGCGTTTCACTTGTTCCTGTGCTGTAGCCACTTGTTCCTTGGCTTGTTGGAAATTGAGTCGGGCGTTCTCGAAATCATTGGCGCTGATTAGACCTTTGCTAAAGAGTGTCTGATAACGGTTGAAGTTGGCTTGTTGGTAATTATATGCGCTTTGCACACTGGCAAGATTGGCCTTGGCGGTATTTAGTTCGCTCATCAGGTTGGTCTTGTCCAGCTCGGCGATGACTTGACCTTTTTTCACCTCGCTGTTGTAATCGACATACAGTTTGCTGACGATACCCGAAACTTGTGTACCGACTGTAACCGAAGTCACGGGCTCAATTGTACCAGTCGCAGTGACGCTGTTTTGTAGATTGGCTTCTTCCACTTTCGCAGAAAGAAATTCAATCTTCTTTTCTTCTTTGCCTCCACTCGTCAGCCACCACGCTATGGCAATAACAGCGATAATAGCTAAGAGTGTCCAAATCTTTTTCTTCATATAATAGATGATTTACAATTTTTATTATATAAGTTATTCCTCTTTAAAAAAGAGTCGGGTGGGGTTAATTGCAATAAAACTTCAACATATAGATGTTGAGTATGGTCATATATTTGCTCTGCAACTCATTCTGCTGGGCGGTTACCAGATTATTTTTGCCCGTCATCAATTCGATGATGTTTTTCAATCCCAATCTGAACTGCTCACTGAGCAATTCATAACTGGTGGCTTCACTCGATGTGGCCACCTGCGCTGCTTTGAACTTGCTTTGATTTGTTACGGCATCTATCCAATAGCCCTCAATCGTGGCATATAATTGTTTCTCCTTTTCTTGCAAGTCAAGCATGCTGCTTTCTTGTTGCAGACGGGCTTTGTTGATGGCGGTTTTCGTCTGGCGGTTGTCAAGCAGGGGGAAACTGATTGTCGCACCGACTGTGGCGTCAAGGTTTGACTTCAATTGTGTGCCCCAGGCTCGGTCGCTCATCGAGGTGGTATTGGTGCCGACTCCGGCCGACACCCCCACCGTAGGCATCTTGCCAGCACGGGCTATATCCATGCTGATGTCACTGCTTTTGATGGCCAGGCGCGCACTTTGTATTTCCGGGCGATGTTCCAATGCTTGCAAATACACATCATTCAGAGAGGGTATTGATTCCAATGCTTGCGCATCTGTGGCTGATGGAGTCACAATGTCAAAATCTTCTTCTCCGGTCAACTCCAATAGTTGTTTCAACTGAAAGAGATAGTTCTTTACATTACTTTCCGCCGCCACAATGTTGTACTCGTCAAGTGCGCGCTGGGCTGTTAGCTGGGCTAAATCGGCTTTACTCATCTGACCGACCTCTACCATTGTCTTACCCCGTTCTTCATTCATTCGGCTGGTGGCAAGGCTTTGCTCATTGATGGTGATCGTCTCCTTATTATATAATATCTGCACATACAGTTGCGTTATCTGCTCCTCAATGCTGCGGGCGGTTGTGGCGGAGTCCAATTCGGCGATTTGCTCGGTCAACTCATTCAACTTGATGGTGTTCTTATTGCGATTGCCGTTCCATACCGTCCAATTCGCATTGATGCTGTAGGTACCGTTATAATAAACTTTGTCTATACTGCTCTGAACGTAACCGTTGGCCACGGTGCTTTGCCCCGACTCGACAAATGGCCGGTAATAGACGTTTTGAGATGTCGAGGCATTGAGTGAGGGCAACAGTGCGGCACGCGATTGCAACACGTCTTCTTTCGCACTCTGCCGTGCAATGGAGGTCTTTTTCAACTGGATATTGTGGGCGAGGGCATAAGCCACACATTCTTGAAGTGTCCATGACTTATGCTCTGCATGGCCGCTCAAGGGAAAGACTGCCATCGTCAATAAAAATATCCAGTTGACAATAGAATTACGCTTATTCATCGATATTATCTGATATTTTTCGCAAAAATAATGCTTTTTACAAAAATGACAAATAAAAATCAACAAAAACCCTTTTTTTTTCAATAAATAGTTTATAAGGTGGGACAATAATGAAAAATGTGAAAAAAAATGATGAAAAATTTTTCGTATCATTTTTTTTCTATACCTTTGCCATATCATTACGAATGTCTAACTAATATCCTTAATGCTATGAAAATCGGTATTCCAAAAGAGTTGAAAAACAATGAGAACCGTGTGGGTATGACTCCTGCAGGTGTGGCTGAACTGGTGCGCCATGGTCACCAAGTATATGTACAGCATACGGCTGGCGTAAACAGCGGGTTCTCTGACGAAGCCTACATCAAAGCCGGAGCTGAAATCCTCGGTACTATTGAAGAGACCTATGCGGTGGCTGACATGATTGTGAAAGTGAAAGAACCCATCGAACCGGAGTATGATTTGGTGAAGAAAGGGCAACTGCTTTTCACTTATTTCCACTTCGCTTGCGACAAACCGCTTACCGATGCTATGATTAAGAGCGGTGGCGTTTGCTTGGCATACGAGACGGTGCAACTGCCCAACCGTGCACTCCCTCTGCTCATACCCATGAGTGAGGTGGCTGGTAGGTTGGCGGCTCTCAATGGCGCATATTATTTGCAGAAGACGAAAGGCGGAAAAGGAAAACTCATTTGCGGTGTTCCTGGTGTCAAACCCGCTAAAGTGTTGGTGCTTGGTGGTGGTACGGTAGGACAGGCGGCTGCAAGAGTGGCTGCAGGCATGGGTGCGCGTGTCATCATTACGGACATCTCTTTGCCATTGCTTAAGCAACTTGCGGCTGAGATGCCGGCGAATGTAACGCCGCTCTATTCAAACCGACATAACATTGAGCAGGAACTCCGCGATGTGGATGTCATCGTGGGTTCTGTCTTGGTGCCTGGCGACAAGGCTCCGCACCTCATCACGCGTGATATGCTGAAGATGATGGAACCGGGAACTGTGCTCGTCGATGTGGCTATCGATCAGGGTGGATGCTTCGAGACATCACATCCCACGACCCACAGCGAACCTGTTTACGAGGTAGATGGCGTGTTACACTACGCCGTTGCAAATATTCCCGGCGCTGTGCCCAATACTTCTACCATCGCTCTTACCAATGCGACGTTGAGGTATGTTCTCGCGCTTGCCGACAAAGGATGGAAGCAGGCTTGTAAAGACGACCATGCTCTTTACCTTGGACTCAATGTGGTCGAGGGAAAGGTTACATATAAAGCCGTCGCCGATGTCTTCGGCCTGCCTTATGAACCTGTGACTCTTTGATTATTGACTCATTGGAAACCAAGTCGTATTGGTGGAAAATGAAAAGATAGGAGTGAAGATAATAGTCCTTCATTAAAAAGAGAACTATTGTCTTCACTCCTTTACTCCTCAACTCCTACACTCCTTCAGTTAAGTAAGGCTTTGAAGTCTTGCAATATATTTGCCGAGAATATCAAATTCGATATTCACCACACTGCCAACACCAATTTCGCAGAAGTTGGTGTTAGCCATTGTATAGGGGATAATAGCCACCTCGAATGTGTTCTCTGTAGGGTTGCATACGGTCAGTGATACACCGTTGACCGTCACGCTGCCTTTATCTACTGTAAAATAGCCACGACGCACCATCTCAGGGGCGTTTTTATACTCAAATGTGAAATAGGTGCTGCCGTCAGCATCTTTCATCGCGATGCAACGGGCGGTTTCATCCACATGACCTTGAACGATATGTCCGTCCAAGCGCCCGTTCATCAGCATCGAGCGTTCCACATTGACATGGTCACCTACCTTTAACAAGCCGAGATTGGTGCGGTCCAGCGTCTCTTTCATGGCTGTGACAGTGTATTCCTTGCCTTCAATATTCACTACAGTCAGACATACCCCGTTATGGGACACGCTTTGGTCTATTTTCAATTCATGGGTG
>CAMJAO010000062.1 GCA_946403615.1 uncultured Prevotellaceae bacterium | reverse complement strand
ACGCGCCAGTCCTTCGTTGCCCCCTCAGTTGATAAAAACACCTAAAAAGAAACGGCCGTTTCCCAATAATTGGGGGACGGCCGTTTCTTTAGTCTATTGTTATAGTCCTCAACCAGCTTATATGGTTGCATCTATTTGTTGCACTAAGGAACGGAAATTTGTAAGAAAAATATCACAAAAATACCCATGAATATTCTTTAATATAAATTAAAAAGTTATCTTTGCAACCAAAAGAGGCAGTATGGCTAACTACATTTTGGCGGACAATCAGGATTTGACGAGGTTCGCTATGGAAAGATTAATACAAGAGAAAGAAGAGAATGTCATTCTACGGGCAACAAATAAAAAAGAACTTGTCACCATGTTGCAAAAGAATGAATATTCTACGGTTATTCTCGATTACACTTTATTTGATATTGCGGATGAAGAGCAATTGCTTATCATCAGCGAACGGTTTAGCATGGCTTCGTGGATTCTCATCAGTGATGACCAGACAGAGAGGTTCATGCGTCATATGATTTTTTCTTCAAATGCTTTCAGTATCGTTTTTAAGGATGACACCATCAGATGTATTCTTGAAGCCCTGCAGTCTGTTTCTTCAGGTAAACGCTACATCAGTCAGCGTGCCATGGATTTCCTTATTAACCAGAAGCAGGAAGAGCAAGAACCAGCCGTTTTAACTGTTACAGAAAGAGAGATAGTCAAAGCCATCGCTCAGGGAAAGACTACGAAAGAAATAGCAAACGAGCGTTTCTCAAGTGTGCACACCATCACAACTCATCGCAAAAACATCTTTCGCAAACTGAATATCAACACTGCGCACGAAGCGGTGAAATATGCGTTGCGTGCGGGGTTAGTCGATTCCTCTGAATTCTATATTTAGCCTATCTTGTTGGTATTGTTTATTTGCTTACAAGACTCTCTTTGATATCCGCCAATAAATCCTCCCCGTCTTCAAGTCCGACACTCAGGCGGATAATGGTATCGGATACGGACATATCTGCGCATTGTTCGGGAGTGAAGAGCCCGAAAATGGTACTGGCAGGATGTATAGCCAAAGACTTGCGATCAAAGAGGTTGGTTGCCCGACGAAAGATTTTCAATTTGTCAATGAAATTGAAAGCGGTTTCTTTCGATGACAGTGCAATGGTGAAAACGGCGCCGGGAAGAGGTCCGAACTGCAAGAGAGACAATTCATAGAAAGGGTTGTCTTCCAAGCCGGTATAGTTGACATGCTTGATTTCTGAAAGCTGCTGACATTGCTGTGCCAGCCACAGCGTTGTCTCAGCTTGGCGGCGGAAACGGATATCGAGCGTATCCAGTCCAAGCGTTTCCATATAGGCCACCTGAGGAGTCATTATCGCTCCAAGATTCGTCATCAATTCAGTCTTTACTCTTGCCATAAAGGCCTGTTTTTTCCCGTATCGTTTGATGCGATTCTGCAAAATGGTTGAGGGAGATTTCGACCAGTCGAATTTTCCGTAGTCAATAAGCAATCCGCCTAGTCCAGTGCCTCCGCCAGATATATATTTCGTACTGCTGACCACTTCGATGTCAATACCCCAAACACCTGCATGAAAAGCAGAAAACGGCACGATGGTTGTATCAGCAATTAACGGAACCCCCGCACCTCTAGCAATCTCCGCCAATTTCTGAATGTCGGGAACAAAGAGTTGCGGGTTGGTGATAATCTCAAAGAAAAGGGCACAAGTCTTGTCATCAATCAGTGCCTTCACTTCTTCTAATTTCGTAAAGTCAGCAAAACGCGTCTCAACGCCAAAACCGCCCAACGTGTCATGCAATAAGGAGACACTGTTGCCAAACAAGTGTTTAGAGGCTACTATGTTCAGTCCAGTCTGACTGACTGCCGTTAGTGCGTAAGAGATGGCAGCCATACCCGAATTGAGTGCAGCCACACTGACTGCACCGGTAATCTGCCTCACACGTTCCTCTAAAAAGGTGGTTGTCGGATTTGCGATGCGTGAATACGATGGCGACATGCTCCTTCCGCAGAAAGCATCACTCATCGCTTTTGCCGTAGGAAACTCGAAAGCGGCAGTTTGGTAGACAGGCATCGACAATGCCCCATAAGCATCAGGTTTTTGATACTTTGTGGTCAATACTTTCGTTTCGTATTTCATCTGTAGTATGGAACGTTCATCTGCTTGCAATGATTTTCTTTACGGCAATGACGAGTTTGTCTACGTCCTCACGAGTGTTGTAGAGAGCGAATGTCGGGCGCACACTCATCTCGTAGCCAAGGGCGCGGAGGGCGGGTTGTGCACAATGATGACCTGCGCGCACTGCGATGCCTTCTTTGTCCAGCAGGGTACCCGTTTCCGCTACGGGTATTCCATCGAGGACAAAACTCACTACAGAGACCCTGTTTTTTGGATTGCCAATTAGTGTCAATCCATTGATTTGCCCCAACTGTTCGCGGGCATATTCTGTCAGTTTGTGCTCGTGGTGCTCAATGTTACGGATGCCGAGATGTCTCACATAGTCGAGGGCTGCACCTAGTCCGATGGCGTCTGCAACATTGGGTGTACCTGCCTCGAAACGGGCAGGAGGAACATTGTACTCAGTGTGCTCTATGGTCACATCTTTAATCATGTTGCCACCGCCCTGCCACGGTTGCATCTTTTCAAGTAACGATTTGCGGCCATAAACTACACCGATGCCGTTGGGTCCATAGATTTTATGACCACTGAATACAAAGAAATCAGCGCCAAGTTGTTGCACGTCGACTGGAGTATGGGCTATCGATTGGGCACCGTCGATAAGCACAGGGATATTGTGCCCATGCGCGATGTCGATGATGCGCCTCACATCATTGATGGTGCCAAAAGTGTTATTCACATGCCCCACGCTGACAAAACGTGTTCGAGGTGTGATAAGCCGTTCATACTCAGATAGGACAAGGTCACCATTCTTGTCGGTGGGGATAGCCTTCAGTTGACAACCGCGCTCATGACATACCCGTTGCCAAGGCACAATATTGGCATGATGATCGAGCTCCGAGACGATGACTTCGTCTCCAGGTGTCAGGAATTGTCGCCCATAAGTTTGAGCCACAAGATTGATACCCTCCGTGGTTCCGCGTACGAAGATGATTTCCTCACTTGTGGCGGCATTGATAAACCGCTGTACCTTTTCGCGGGCTTCTTCGTAAGCGTCGGTGGCACGGGCGGCCAGTGTGTGGGCTCCACGGTGGATATTCGAATTATACGTCTTGTAGTAATCCGAAATCTTGTCAATCACCTGAATAGGTTTCTGCGTTGTAGCTCCATTGTCGAGCCAGACGAGGTCATGTCCGTTCACCTTCTGATGCAGCACTGGGAAATCCTTTTTGATTTCCTCAGAGTTCAGCGTGTCAACCTCCTCATAATTCAATTCACGCAGTTTTTGGGTCTCGGGTATTCCTATGCCGAATCCATTGTCATGCGGAACCGTGTGCGAGGAATTGCCTTTATCGGCTGAGGTGGGAGAGGCAAATCCAGAATCTTGGGATGCGGATTCAAAATCCGGTTGAAGAAAGTGTCTCAGGACATCGAGGTTTATTTGCTCATCTGGCAATAACGCTTGCCTCTCCTTCTGCAATTTCTCTGGGCAATATTTCCGCGCTATTTGGCGAAACAAATCGAGCGTAGAATCTTCCAATCCGTGGTCGGTGATATTCTGTATATCAATCATATACATATTTCTTTACATCCCTCTGTCGGAGTAGACAAGAGGGAGTGAGCATTTTATTTCTCTACTTTATTCCTATGCTGATAATCGTGATAGTAGCCAACTTCGACATTCTCCAACACAGCGATAGCGTCATCTGTGAGAGTGGCAAGTGAAAAATACTTCGTGAGCAAATAAGAAGCGACACCAAATTTGTCGAGTCCCATCAGACGTGCTGAAAGAGATGGCGCTATCTCACCAGGTATACCACTCTGATGGAGCCCTATAACACCTTGGTTCTGCTCACCTGTACGGACAAGGATAATCTTTGTGGTTCCCACACCGCGCCCTGTCAAGTACTGTCCTTCCACCTCCACTTTGTCGGACGGGATCAATGGCACACCGCGCCAGAGGATGACTTTCGTACCAAACAAATCAGTTGTCACAGGAGGTACGCCACGCCATGTACACTCGCGCTCAAAAGCAGCGATGGCCCGCGGATGTGCTACGAAGAATGCGGGTTCTTTCCATACCAGACTTAACAATTCGTCGAGGTCGTCGGGTGTGGGAGAGCCATAACGCGCGGAAATACGGTATGCGGGATTGACCGAAGCCAGCAACCCGAATTTTTTGTTGTTGACCAGCTCCCATTCCTGACGCTCCTTGATGCTTTCTATCGATAGACGAAGTTGTTCCTCCAACTGGTTGTAGGGATTGTTGTATAGGTCACTGACACGGGTGTGCACACGTACTACAGTCTGCAAAGTGTTCAGGGAGTATTCTGTAGGGTATTCCTCGTAATCGATATATGTCTCAGGAATGATGTTGTCCTCTTCATGACCTGAAACCAAGTCGATATGTTTTTCCCCGTGGTCATTGACCGTTGCTTTCAGTCGTAATTGCTTGTCAACGGCCTTGTTGAAAGTCTCACGAAATTCGGGAACCTCTTTGATTAACTTTTCCAATTCCTTTAGTTTCAAACCGAGGAAAATGGTGGGTGTAACGGCCCTCACAGAGACTGTCGATTTCGCATCATCCAAAAGGTCGGCTTCACCGAAATATTCACCGTTACCCAGCAGGGCTATGCGCAGTTCTTCACCATGAGACCCCTTGCTGATAACCTCAGCCTGTCCGCTAGCAATGATGAAGAAACGCTGCTTGTCCTTTCCCTCTTCGACAAATAGTTTGCCATATTCCACTTCTTGGGTCTCGAATGAACGTGCCAGACGGCTGACGATCTCATCGTCGAATTCAGAAAACAATGGGATAGCCTTCAGGCTCTTGGAAGAAAATGAGGGTACACCGTCGAGAAATTGTATGGGCAAGCGCTCACTTTTGCGAAGTTCAACCTTGGTGCGGTTGACACGGAACGTGCCACCGGAGACCTGTACCCATGGAAGTAGTTTAAGCAACAGTCTCGGGGTGATGCTGCCCATCTGCGGAGCAGTCTTGGTTGTTGTCGCCAGTCTTCTGGCTGTAGCAGTGGTCACACTGCGTTGTAAATTTGAATCTGCCATAATCTTGTCTCTTATTTTTTTATGATTATCTTATGTGTCGTTCCTTTCACATGTTCCACAGAGAGCACGTTGTATCCTTGTTCCTTTGCATTGCGTGGAACATTGTCGAGCGGTTCGCCTTCAGCCAGAAGCACCTCCAGTATGTCGCCAGGTTGCAGTTTCGACAGTTCAATTTTTGTTTTTACGAAAGTCATCGGGCAATGTTCTTTCGTGATGTCCAATACTTTTGTAGCCATTATCTTATGATTTTTAATTTATATGAACATTGTTCGGCCACCCTCGGACAATTTGAGGAATGAAGCCACACCGAGCACATCCTTCACCTCAGGGATGAAGTCGTCTTTGGTCAGTCCTAGCACATGCATCGCCATTTCGCAGGCATATAAATTGATACCTAGAGCCTTCGCAGCCTCGACCAGCTCTTCCAATGTTGCCACGTTGTTTTTCCTCATCAAGTAGCGGAAAATCTTTGGTCCGGCTCCGAAAAAGTTGAATCGAGAGGTGGGGGTTACCCTAAGGCCTCCCATCATGAATCCGAAAATCTTTGTCAGCCAGTTGCCGCCTGTCAGCGAGCGTCCTTGCTTCTTTTTTATGGCATCCAATCCCCAAAAGGTGAAGAATATGTTCACCTCATACCCCACAGCGGCAGCCCCCGTTCCGAGGGTGAAAACCGCCGTTAATTTGTCAAAATCGCCAGAGAAGGCAATTAAGCTCAATTTTTTGTTTTCACTCATATCTCAACGTTTACTCATTCACTAAAATTCATCGAATTGATACAATCGTGTAGACAGGTATCGTTCGCCTGTATCAGGTAGGAGTACCACGATGGTCTTTCCCTCGTTCTCAGGCCGTCTTGCCAATTTGATAGCGGCAGCTGCGGCAGCCCCACTGCTGATACCGGCAAAGACACCGTCTCTAGTTGCCAACAATCGGCCAACAACAAACGCCTCATCGTCTTTAATGCGGATGATTTCATCATAAACAGTAGTATCGAGCGTTTTAGGGAAGAAACCGGCACCGATACCCTGAATCTTGTGAGGTCCCGGATGGTTGCCTGAAAGCACTGAAGAGGTGTAAGGTTCCACACCTATTATTTTCACTTTGCTAATGTTTTCTTTAAGTGTCTGCCCCACACCGGTAATCGTCCCCCCTGTACCTATACCTGCGACAAAGAAGTCAACTTGTCCGTCTGTGTCGCGCAAAATCTCTTGGGCTGTCGTTCTGCGGTGCACATCGGGATTGGCAGGATTCTCAAACTGTTGTGGAATGTATGTGTCCTCTATTAAATCAGCCAGTTCTCGAGCCTTATTGATAGCTCCCGTCATGCCCTCATAGGCCGGGGTCAACACCAATTTAGCTCCAAGCGTTTTCAGCAGAGTGCGCCGTTCCTGAGACATGGCGTCAGGCATCACCAGAATCAGTTTATAACCGCGTATAGCCGCAATGAATGCCAATCCGATACCTGTATTTCCTGATGTCGGTTCAATGATTGTTGTGTTGGGGCCTATGAGTCCCTTACGTTCCGCCTGCTCTATCAGTGCAAGTGCAGTGCGATCTTTCACACTCCTGAGTGGGTTCAAATATTCCAACTTGGCTACAATTTTCGCATGGAGTTTTAATTCTTTCTCCGTTCCTGAAAGCTCCAACAAAGGTGTGTTGCCAATCAATTCAATGAGGGTGCGTGCAATCTGTGCCATAAACCTTAGTTTTAATCCTAAATCGGCCATTAGGCTGACCGAAAAGGATTCTATGTTATTTTGTCAGTCTTTTAATGTCAGAAAATTGTATTAGACATTAATCCTAATGACCGAATAGGGATTATTTAATTTCATTTGCAAAGATAAGGCGGTTTCGAATGACTCGTAATCGCCTAATTGTGGCATTCTGACTACCAAATGTTTGGTATTTTGCCATTCAAGGGCTGTTGTTATACCATACAGTAGTATCTTCAGCTGCCGAAGATACTACAAATGTGTTTCTTTGTCGATAATCTCACCATTGAGTATTTTGAAAGAATTAAGACGCGCTTCCCCATTCCTAAGTGAGAGAATGGCGTAATGGATGTTAGGGTCATTGGCCAACCTCAAGTCTTCCTGCGAGGGACGGGAAGGCGTGGCGGGATGACTGTGCCAGTTGGCGAGTATTATCAATCCTTTCGCCCTGGCATATCTTAGGGCGGCAAACTGGTCTTTGGGCGCGAAGGAAAAATGCTCGGGCGAATGGTCGATATTCTCCATCCAATAGTTCTCCGTTACTGTATCGCCCGTTCCTAAAAGGTAGCCACATGCCTCATCGGGTGCATCTTTCTCGGCTAGTGAGACCAATTCTTCTATAATGTTTTGTGGAATAATCATGTTCAATGTTTTTTAAGGTCGCATGCTGCCTGCTCATAATCTATCAGATGGTTGATTTGGGGATTTGAACCGCAGATGGCACATGAGTCTCGATGTTTTACGGGAACGGTGCGGAACAGCATTGTCTTAGCCTCGAAAGTAAGTAGGCGATTGGTTAGTAATTCGCCGACCCCCGTGAAATATTTAAGTGTTTCAGCAGCCTGTATGGTTCCCAGCATTCCAGCGATGGCACCCAACACACCGGCTTGGCTGCAGGTGGGGACTGCGCCGGCAGGAGGTGGTTCTTTGAACATGCAGCGATAACATGCCGTACCAGGCAGATGTGTGAACGTCTGTCCGTTGAATCGGAGGATGCCACCATGTGAAAACGGTTTGCCAGCCATAACACATGCGTCATTGATGAGAAACTTCACCGGGAAATTGTCTGTGCCGTCCACCACGAAGTCATACTCCTTGATGATATCGAGCGCATTGGATGAGTCGAGAAATTCGTAATAGGTATCCACCTTCACATCGGGATTGATGGCTGCTATCTTCTCCTTCGCGCTATTCACCTTGGGAATGCCTACATCTTTAGTGAAATGGATAATCTGTCGCTGGAGATTGCTTAAATCAACCACATCAGCATCCACAATGCCTATGCGCCCGATACCAGCGGCTGCCAAATATAGACTGACAGGAGCACCTAGCCCTCCTGCCCCCACTACGAGCACGCTGGCGTTCATGATTTTCTCCTGTCCTTCAACACCCACATCCTGTAAAAGAATGTGACGAGAATAACGCTGTATCTGTTCCTCGGTGAAATCTATCATCGCGAACCTCCTCCCATGAAATAGAGAAAGTCGATTTTGTAGCCCTCCTGAATCTGGATTTTATCCCAATCCTCACGTTCGGCAAATTCCTCATTCACTTGCACAGACACCATCTCCGGGTTTTCTACCAGAAGTTCCTTAATCAGTTCTGTCACATTGAGCGGTAGGTTGACCACCCGGCTCTCTCCATTTACTTCTATTTTCGCCATAGTCTTTTTTTGTCTGATAACTGCATGCAAAGGTAAACGAATAAGCACTGTCGTGAAATCGCACAACAGCGGTATTCTGCATACCATGTTATTGGTATTTTCATCCTGTCACATAATCAGTTCCGTTATCAAGAGGAGGATAGAAATAAGTGTCAGTGATTGCTCTTTTTTATTCGATTATAGGTAGTTTTTGCATTGTTCTTATTGCTCCATCCGCATTAATTCTTGATAAGCCTTTGCGTAATTATAAATATGAACTATCTTTGCACCAATAACTGCTTTCCGCAAAATCACTGGCGGTCATGGCGATTCCGGCTGCGGTGTCTGCAACCGTGGCGTGAAGCGACGCCATGTTCTCCATTTTCGCTCAGAGCGGCAATCACATACAAAACCATTATAAATATGAAAACTTACACCCTTTTTGCAGCAATGCTGTTTTGCCTGATGCCGTATATCGTTGAGGCTCAGGGAACAGACGTTAACAGTCGTGACCTTCGCGGCAAAGTGGTTTATCAGGATGATGAGGTGGTGTTTCGCCAACTTGACGAGCATACATGGATAGGGAACGGGCATAGGGTCTATAATGAATCTCTCTACATCGTTGAGGGCAATGAGCGCGCACTTCTGATAGATGCGGGGACATACATCCCCGGGCTTGACAAGATCGTGGCAAAGATTACTTCCAAGCCTGTCACCATGATGGCAACCCATGCCCATGGCGACCATGTGGGTGGCGTAGGTCCTTTCCCAGAGGTCTTTCTGAATGCCGGCGACATGCCTATTGTCCCGAATAACATGCGTAACTATAAGGGACAGATAAAGTATCTTCATGACGGAGAGGTGATAGACCTTGGCGGCCGTGAGATAGAAGTAATCTTCACTCCCGGCCATACTGCGGGAAGTGCCACTTTCTTTGACAAGGCACGGCACTATGGATTCAGCGGAGATGCTTTCGGCTCTACCAACCTGCTGGTATTCACCAACCTTTCAACCGAAATGTACACGGCCGAAAGGATTGAAAACTATATGAAGAAGAACGACATTCGGTTCCTCTTTCCAGGTCATTATAGTGGCGACAATCTGGAGACTCTCCAGCGT
>CAMJAO010000061.1 GCA_946403615.1 uncultured Prevotellaceae bacterium | reverse complement strand
TCTCAGCAACTGTTATCTTATCCTCAAAGCCCGTGCCATGGGTTTCGACACTCTGATCATGGGCATGCGTGATGCAGACAAACTCAGAGAGTTGTTTGCCATCCCCGGCAACGAGACCATCATGGCCGTCATAGCTCTCGGTTACAGGGCTGAAGAACCCAAACGCCCCGAAAGAAGAGACTTGAACGAAATAGTCAAATTCTTTTGATTCGATGAATTCAGACTTATAGAAAACCGGAAAGAAATAGTGATGTTTCTTTCCGGTTTTTTCTATTCGTGCCTTTCTTCCTCAGATGTGAGGGTAAGGCTGAATTGAAGATGGTAATCTTTATTTCCGTCAATGGTGTATTGAGGCAGTGTGCGGCGTCCCCAAGTGTCTATTCCTCCTACGCCATGGATATTGAGGTCAATGTTCAGGTTGACGAATCGTCCCCGGTTGATGTCTTTTGGATGACGGGCTGATGGTAGGTCCTCCTCACCATAGTCCCAGACGCGGATGCAAAGCGGTTGGAAACCGTCGATTCGGAGTGTTCTCTTGGCTGAAGCGATTTCAAACCAACGCACATCACAGCGGTTTCCATTGTCCTGAGGCCTCAAATACTCTGTCTGATACGATGACAGAGGCGTTTTATAGCGTCCGATGAAGGACGAACGCTTACGGTCTGGGTAGTTTTCCCAAGGTCCTCTTCCATAATAGGAGATTTGGGTCATGTCGGCTGGCAGTCGCATCCTCATGCCAAACTTTGGTATCACTGGTATGTTGTCACTCAATGGGTGGTAGTCCATTTCTGCCATGATACGACCGTCTGCCTTCACTGTATAGGTTATAGTCAAGTCTGCGCCTACGGGCAGTGACATACTTGCAACCACCTTGTTGCCTTTGGCAAAGATGGTTTTCGTTTGACGTTTCTCGCCGGCATCCTTCCAAATGGCTGTTCGCTCTGCAAAGTGAGCGGCTTTCTGATTGTCGTTTTCTGGCTTCCAGAAGTAAGGTTCAAGGGGCGACAGGAGCATTTGCTGACCGTCTACAATCCATGAGGAGATGACTCCAGTTTCAGATATCGTTATCGAACCTTTCTCGGTTTTGAACAGATAACCTTCCGTTGTCTTTTGTACTGTGGCGTCATCACCTCCAAAAGCATCGAAAAACACTTCCGGCTTGATGATAAATTGCTCGCGGGCCACAACGAAACCTTTATTTGCCCATGGGGTATCTTGGCGCAATCTGGCATAGACGTTGACTATCAGTTCCGGTTCATTATAGGGGTAATAGGGATAGGGTATCTCGAATTTGTCGTCCTTCACTCTGGCAAGTTCACCTGTCACCAGTTCGCCGTTGTGGTAAACCTCGCAATAATACTCGTATTCATCAATGTTGGTAAAGTAATCGTGGTTGATGATTTTGATGTAGTCGCCTTCGCGCACGAATTGCAACGGTTGGTAGACATATTGCACTTCATAATAATGAGGATGTGGTGTACGGTCAGGAGCTAAGAGCCCGTTAATGCAGAAGGCGTCGAGGTTAGGTTTGTCGCCATAGTCTCCGCCATATGCATAATACTCTATGCCACCGTCTTTTTTAACTAACCCTTGGTCCACCCAGTCCCATACGGCAGCACCGACGATGCTGGAGTCGGCATAAATGACATCCCAATATTCCTGTAAGTTTCCCATAGAATTGCCCATAGCGTGGGCATACTCGCGGGCTATCATGGGCTTCTCGGTTTCATTGATGGCTTCTCGGCGCAGATCGTCTGGCGAAGGATAGCCAAAGTCGTGCAAAGCAGAGCAGTGCGGGTCACAATCGTAGAAGGGCAGGCGGGTTGAGTCGAGTTCACGCACCTTGTCATACATGGCTTGGATATTGGGGCCTATACCTCCTTCGTTTCCAAGGCTCCAAAGGATGACGCAGGGATGGTTGAAATCACGCTTCACCAACGATTCGGCACGGTCCACATGAGCGTCTTTCCATGCCGGGTCTTCGCCCATTTCTTTGTTGGCATAGCCATAGCCGTGACTCTCCTGGTTGGCTTCATCCATCACATAGAGTCCCCAACGGTCGCAGAGTTCATAGAGGTATTCCCGGTCGGGATAGTGTGATGTGCGCAGGAAATTGATGTTTGCCTGCTTCATCAGTCGGATATCCTGTTCGTATGTGGCATCATCCACATAACGGCCAGTAACAGGATGATGATCGTGACGGTTTACGCCTCGCAGTTTCACGTTCTGCCCGTTTATTTTGAAAACTTCACCGACGCATTCCACACGTTTTACACCAAGATGATAATCGAAATGTTCGATGATGTTTCCTTTTTCATCTCTCAATTCCACGCTGAAAGGATAGAGATTGGGCTTCTCGGCCGACCAAAGACGGGGATTTTGCAACTGGCAACTGAGTCGGACGTGCGTGGTGTCGCCTGCTGCGAGGTTATTCATACGTTGTTCTATGGACTTGTCGTTTATTGTGAACACAACCTTCAAAATGCGGGCCTTTTTCTTGCCGGTGTTACAGACTGCCACGTCGGCAGCGACATTGGCTTGTGAGAAATCGGCATTGGGCACGGCTGTTACATGATAGTCGGCGATATGTTCCAAAGGGCGAACCCATAACTCTACACTGCGGAAAATGCCGCTGAGTCGCCACATATCCTGGTCTTCGAGATAACTCCCGTCGCTCCAGCGATACACTTCTACTGCGAGTTTGTTTTTGCCTTCACGCAGAAACGAAGTCACGTCAAACTCAGCAGGCGACATCGAATTCTGACTATAGCCCACTTTCCGGCCGTTCACCCATACATACATGGCAGAATGAACGCTGCCAAAATGCAGTATAAGATTCTTGCCGAGCATATCTTTGGTGATATCGATAAATGTCACATATGAGCCCACTGGATTGCGGTTTTCATATGCTGTCCAGTCCTTTGGCGGTTCACTGGTCACACTCGGACGATTACGTTTGAACGGATAGTCGATGTTGGTATAGATGGGCGTACCGTAGCCTTGCAATTGCCAGTTGCCAGGCACTTTTATCTTGTTCCACCGACTGACGTCATAGTCCTCACGGTAAAAGTCTGCAGGCCTTTCTTCGGGATTGCGGCTCCAATGAAAGAGCCACTCTCCGTCGAGATTTACGATTTCCTTGCATTCCTTCCATTTCGAGGGTAATTGAAGGGTCGCGTGGTACGGCAGTTTATTGATGCTCAGTATGGCAGGGTTTTCCCAGTCTTTTACTTGGGCTGATGTTGACAGACTCAACACCAATACCACCAAAGTCAATATCTTTTTCATCATGGTCTCTTTTATTCTGCTACTACTTCTATATCACTAAAAGCCATCCTTTCTCCTTCAGCCAAACGGTCGGCGTCCAACCGCAAGATTTTCACATTAGCAGGCGCAAATCGTATGGACTGCCAGATGGGATTATTGACTATGTTCGAGAATTCACCCGTGGACAATTTGGTCCAGTTGCTCCAATCTGAGGAGCCCCATAGGGTATAGTGGGTTACGGTGCCTTCTTTTGATTCTTGTGGGGGCAGATAACGGAAACCGGTAACGGTCTGTTCTGTGTCCCAATCAATCATCATCTGTGTGGGACTGCTGAAGAAAAAATGTAGTGCTGACGATTTCTTCTCTCCGCTGTTGGGTATGTCAGCCGTGAGTTCGGGAGCCAAATAAACACCGAGTTTCTTGATGATGGGTTCACATTTGGTGTCTGTGATGGTGAAACGAAGCTTTGTGGCATTGACGGTAGGGAAGCAGATGATGCGGCGATGACCGATAGTTGTCAGTCCGTCTCCATTCTCTACCAGTTCGTCCTTTAATGCATGCCATTCACCATCTACTAAGGCTTCGAGCGAGAATTTTCTGACTCGCTGCCCAAAAGCAATATTCTCTTCTGCAAGAAAGCGGTTGAATGCGGTGGGTTGCTTGAAATCGATAATTGTGGTCTTGTCAAGACGAGTGATTTCTGCCTTTTCGGACAGATTCTCCTTGAACACCTCATCTATCATATTCTTAAAAGCGATGCCGCGCAGACTGTCGTTGGGATGAATGCGTCCGTTGGGGGCAATGGGAAAATTGAGTAGTAGTGTGGAATTGCGTCCGACACTCTTATAGTACGTATCCATGAGTTTCGACAGACTTTTTACATGCTCATTCTCTGTCTCATGGTAGAACCATCCCGGACGGATACTGGTGTTGGTCTCACCGGGGCACCACACGTCACCATCCTCTACACCATAGTGAAGCATGGGCCAAGGAGTGTCACCCTCGGCTGGCATCAAACTCCAATTGGTCTCGCCCACATTGCCGGCCTCTGTGCCGACCCAGCGCAGGTCGCCGCGGTCGCCGCCATCGTTCCATATCACTGTGTTGGGTTGCAGTTCGCGAATCATGCGGAAGGTCTCTGCCCATCCATAGTAGGTCTTTCCGTCGATGCGGCGCGTCTCGTTGGCACCGCCATACCATCCGTCGCCACCATTGGCACCGTCAAACCATACCTCGAAAATATTGCCGTAATTGGTCAGCAGTTCGCGCAACTGATTGCGGAAATAATCCACGTATGCCGGACGACCGTAATCAGGATGGTTGCGGTCCCATGGTGAGAGATAAACGGCAAATTCAAGCCCTTCTTCACGGCAGGCCTCTGACAATTCGCGAACTACATCACCCTGACCGTTTTTCCATGGCGAGTTCTTTATTGAGTAGTCCGTATAAGCTGATGGCCACATGCAGAAACCGCAATGGTGCTTGGCTGTGAAAATGATGCCTCGCATACCGGCTTGTTTACATACGCGTGCCCATTGGCGGCAGTCGAGCGACTGAGGATTAAAAAGCGATGGAGACTCATTGCCAAAACCCCATTCCTGATCAGTATAGGTGTTCAATGAGTAGTGTATAAACGCATACATCTCCATATCCTGCCAGCGCAGTTGGTTGACTGTAGGCACCGGACCACAAAGGGTGGACGTCGTCTGTCCATAAACATTCATGGCGACCATCGCACATACGATGACGACCGCTATCTTTATGCAGTATTTCCTCATGTGGTTTTTAGATTATCAAGACGTCCTTGCTGCTTTCCGCTTATTCTTTATTCAATTGTTTCACGCTGTCGCAACGGGCGGTATAGAAACTGCGGAAATCACTCCATTTATAATAGGGGTATTGGTTGGTTGGAACGGGCAGGGTGGCTTCCTCTCCGTTCAGAAGGCATTTCACAAGGATGTCGTCATTGCCTTTCTTGCCGTGGTAGAAAATCAACTGGATGTTCGATGCTTTACAGGTCTCCCAGTTCTGATAGCAGTTCTTCACCTCAAACGGGCTCTCGGGGTCAAGGTCGGCGCCGTTGATGCCCATCAATACGGTCAACGGTCCAAGGCAGGTGTCATGGCCGAAACGTAGGTCGGCGATGCGGTCGCTGCTGCCGCTCAATACTGCATCGGCTTTCTTGATGAAATCTTCAAGTATGGGTATCATGTCATAGCGGGGCTCAAACACCCAAGTGTATGAGCCGAGATTGGATTGTTCCCATCCTTCTGCTATCTCGCTGTCGTTCAATATGTTGCCCATCATTCCTTCATGACCGATGCTGGGAAGTGTCTTGTACAGGTCTATCAGGTTGATGCCGAGACGGCGCATGTCATTTGGGATGCTGTCGGTCGGGAGCAATACGCGCGAGATGACACGCTGGGGCAGGGTGTCTTCGTATTTGAATTGGTCGCGGTTGGCCTCAAAACGGGGCTTAGATTTCGGGAAACTGTGTTTGACGGGATTCTGACGGTCGGTCGGTACCACACCGTCGAGGGTGAAACGTGACGATTGTTCACGAATCTCTATTTTCGGGTTGCATTGCACCAGTTCCTGACAGAATGCAGACATGCTGATGACGCAGCGGCCCGACAATGATGAGATGGCCATCACATTGCCGCCGTTCTTAAACACTTCAGTGAAATTATTATACATCGCTCGTGCTATGCCTTGATGCTGTTCCCAACCCAATTGGGTCAGTTCGCTCACGCCTGTCATCAGTTCATCTTTGCATGCCATGAATTTGGTGTAAAACTTCTCGCCCTCTGCGGTCAGCATATGTTGCTCATGAGCAGCGGTCAACTGGCGGTCAAGGTCACGATACAGACGATCTGTCCAGTAATAACGTGAACCATGGCGGGCATAATGGCTGATGTAGAATGCCTTATAACCGTTGGGAGCTTTCGTCAGCGGTCTTGTTTGAAGTTGATAAGGATAGTCTGTGCCGTATGCTCTCCTGGGGTCAGATTTGAGAATGTCAAGCGCAGAACGGTTTTGTGCCCATGTCGTCAATGCGAACAGCACAAACAGCAGTGTTGTTAGAATCTTTTTCATGTGTATTTCTATTGTTTAAGTTTGTATCATCCCAATCGGAAAACGTCGCAAGTCCGATAATGAATAGTTTTTTCCCTGCGATGTAGGGTTCGTGTTTGATAAATAGAATGAATAGTGGGTACAAATTTAGTGTTATTTTGCCAATTATTCGACGATTTGCATAAAAAAATCATGACAATCGGTAAAAAAGATTTCTTAAAACGGTTTTTCACGCCTTTTCTATCTTCCTTTCCAGTGCCTATTGACTGCCTATCATGATTCGTGGTCGTTTCCCCTTCTCCTCAGGCGGCGGTTTTGCAGCTGCTCTCTCTTGGCCGTTTTGGGTTAAAAAAAGACAAATTGTTGTTTTTTATTTCTTTTTTATTTCATGTGTCATTTTTTTGCCGTACCTTTACACCTTCTAATTAACATTTTGTGATAACAGTATAATTCAACTATAACAATGAAAAAAGTCAGTATTTTACTATTTGTATTCTTCATGATGTCACATCTGGGCGTCATGGCGCAGCAGAATGTGAATATGAAGTTCGGTAAGCCCACGAAAGAGGAGTTGGAAATGACATCTTACTCTCTTGATCCTCAGGCAAATGCGGTGGTCCTATGCAGGTTGACCAATGTGGAGTACACCGTCCAGACCAATGGATACTTGGTCGATTATCACGAGAAAGTCAGAATTAAAGTACTAAAACCCGAAGGAGCCGAAAAAGCAAATGTCGCTGTTCCATACATCCACAATTACAACGGAAAATCTAACATCAAAGGTTCTAAGTTCTCTAGTCGCGGCAATTCTCTTGACATAGAGAATCCTGCAGGTTCTTTCCTCGAAGATGCCATTGGCAATTACAACACCGAGAGTGTGGAAGACATCAAGGCTGTTGCCTATAATCTGGTAAACGGAAAGACGGTCAAATCCCCAATGAAGAGAGATGCCATCAAAAACCAGAAAATTGACGACCAAAATGGAGTGGTGTTGTTCACCGTACCCGATGTGCGTGAGGGAACCGTCATCGAATATGAATATACTGTTCACAGCCAATTGTTCTTCCTCATGCGCGATTGGTTTGCCCAGCGCGAAATCCCCGTCGCATATGCTTGTCTCGATGTGGAGATTCCCGGCTACCTCATCTTCAATGTCGAGGAGCACGGCATCCAACGGCTGGTGTGTACCTGTGTGCAGGGAACCATGAGGTATAAACTTGAGAGCGATGCCATCGCTGCGCCGGTCATCATCAATACCAATCACTACACTTGCGTGGGGCGTGATCTCAAGGCCATACCTAAAGATTCCTATGTGTGGAATGAGCGCGATTATTGCGCTGGAGTGACGGCTGAACTGAAGAGCTACAGCCTCAGAGGTACATTACAAACTGACTACGCCCGTACTTGGGAACAAATCGACAACATGGTGCTCGACGATGAGGATTTGGGTAAACATCTTGACGATGATAGTCCTCTCAAAGACGCTATCAGCGAGGCGAAAATCGCAGACATTGCCAATGAGAGCGAACGTGCTGCTGCTGTCTATCAATTGGTGATGGATAAGGTGAATTGGAATGGCAAATATGCTATCTGGCCCAAGAAAACTACAGAGACGCTCAAAAACGGCACTGGCTCGAATGCTGACATCAATCTGCTGCTCATCCAGTCATTGCATCAAGTGGGCTTGAACGCTTATCCTGTGGTGCTGCGAAGCAGAGACATGGGTTTGCTGCCCTATAATTTCCCCTCTATCGCAAAGTTATCGACTTATGTGGTCGGAATCAGCCCGACAGGCGCTCCGAATATGTATATCGACGCTTCTTCCACCGACGGTTATTTCAATATTTTGCCCGAGCCGTTGCTCGTAGAACGGGCGCGTGCGGTGATGAAAGGTAAAAAAGGACAGTGGGTCAATTTCCAAAAGTTGCAGCGTGCGCAGACCACGATTATGATTGACGCTGAACTCTCTGCCGATGGAAAATTGACTGGCAAACAAACGGCTCGTTACACAGGTCTTGCTGCTGTGAAATATCGTCAGGCACTCAGTGAACAAGGTAAAGAGACGCAGTTCGCTCCGGAGGAGATGCTCGAGACGGAGTTTACCCGTCAAGGTGAGGTGAAAGACGGCATTATCCGTATCTCGCCTTTCAACAACCCGCCAATGCCTGAAAATCCCTTCACGGAGAAACAGCGCATTATTCCTGTCGAATTCCCTTGCCTCTCGTCCGAGAATATCATTGTCAATATCAAGATGCCAGAGGGCTACACGTTGGCGCAGGATGCGCAAAACACCATCCTTTCTACCGGCGACAAAGGACTGGACGGACGCGTGTTCACATCCGTCATCGGCGACAAATTGCAACTGCAGTATCAGTTCAATGTCAATAAACTCAACCAATCGGAGAAGAACTATGCCGAAGTCAGGGATATCTTCGAGATGTTAGCAAAATGTAGCAATTCCGTCCTGGAGTTCAAACGCAAATAAGACTTATAATGACGGCGGCATGTGCTGCCGTCATTCTCATACTGATATGAAGACTGAAAAA
Organism: uncultured Prevotellaceae bacterium; assembly: GCA_946403615.1. GTDB lineage: Bacteria > Bacteroidota > Bacteroidia > Bacteroidales > Bacteroidaceae > Prevotella. The sequence continues at coordinate 870 of CAMJAO010000061.1, read as the reverse complement.
GAAAAAATGCTTGCCGGAGTGGTCTACTCTGCCACAGACCGGCAGTTGTTGGAGGAACTGGCTGCGACACGCGAGGTGATTTTTGACTATAATCAGTTGCGCCCGTCACAAATGGACAAGAAACGGGAAATCTTGAAAGGATTGCTCGGACATGTTGGCGACGACGAAATCATTGTCAACCAACCTTTTTATTGTGACTACGGCAAACAAATCAGTGTGGGGAAACGATTTTTCGCCAACTTCAATCTCACCATCCTCGACGAAGCGCCTGTATCTATCGGCGACGATTGTTTCATCGGTCCCAATGTCGGTATTTATACCGCTTGTCACAGCACTGACCCCGTCGAGCGTAACTCAAGAAAAGAATGGGCAAAACCGGTCAGTATAGGCAATAATGTGTGGATAGGAGGCGGTGTTACCATTCTCCCCGGTGTGACTATCGGCGACAATGTGACCATCGGAGCAGGTGCCGTCGTTGTCTGTGATATCCCGTCTGACACCATCGCTGCAGGCAACCCCTGCAAAGTCATTAAGCACCTTTAATCTCCGTCTTTACCCATCCTTCCCATTTTACCCATTATTCCTATCGTACCCAAATTATCACAATAACATCAAACTCTCCTTCAACTATGATGAAAAAAACGTTGTTGTTCGTTCTGCTGCTGATGGCAATGTCAGCACAGGCGCAGACCGCGAGATCTTTTAAAATCGACCTTACCGATGAGTCTCACATGGTGGCGTTCCTGCCTCAAAATCCTTCGGGAAGGGCCATTGTCGGTGTGCCCGGCGGTGGATATTCCATGCTGTCAAATACCCATGAAGGCACACAATGGTCAAAATGGCTTAATGAGCAGGGTATCGCCTATTTCG
>CAMJAO010000060.1 GCA_946403615.1 uncultured Prevotellaceae bacterium | reverse complement strand
TCCTCGTACCCGAAGGCAGCTTCCTCAACTTCCTCTCGTCCAACATCGAGCCGATTGGCGGTTACACCTCGGCCGAGGATAAACAGCCCATCGCGCTGACCATCAAGGGCGCTCCGAAGAAAGTGCTCCTCGGCACCGACCTGGCTGCTGTCACGTCCAACGTCACCGCTGTGGTTGAGTTCGAACAGGAAGTGACGAAGACCGTCACTGTCGATGAACTGGTGCTTTCGGCCGTTCCCGACATGAACTCACTGGGCAAGAAGAGCCTCGTGGCCGTCTATAACAAGACATACAAGGGTGAGAACTGCGCTACGCCTGTGATGGCTTCCGTAGAGTTCGAGGTGGTCGATAAGATGTACACCTTAGTGGGTGCTGCCGACAACTCCTCAGGCTGGTGGTCAGAGCATTCCGAGAAAGTCAAGGTAGCACCGCACGAGACCTTTGTCAGCACCTTCACCAACTACACCAGCGGCGGTGCCAACTGGAATAACTACGTGGTGGTGCTCACCAACGGAGACGGCTCGACCGAATATGGTGTACTGCGCGCCGACAACTGGGGCTGGGGCACCGGTTGGGCCGGAGAGGAACTGGGCTCGAAGTGCACACCGAGCGGCGGACAGAGCGACTGGGCTACATGGCTCGCTGCTATGGACGGAGCCAAGGTGACTGTGTATGTGACCAACAACGGCGACGGCACAGCCGATGTCAGAAGCGTCATGCTGGGCAACGACGGCAACACTTATACGCAGGACTATATCGGTCTGAACACCGTTACCGATCCTAATGATTTCTATTTCCACTACACCGTTGACGGTTGCCACCTCGAGTTTGACGATGTACTGGGTGCAGAAGACAACACCTCTGCTTTCTGGAGTGCTCACTCACCATACTTGAAGATTCCTGCAGGTCAGACCTACACACGCCGCTTCAAGAACTTCACCAGCGGCGGTGCCAACTGGAACAACTTCGTGATAGTGCTCACCAACGGCGACGGCTCAACAGAATATGGCGTACTGCGCGCCGACAACTGGGGCTGGGGCACCGGTTGGGCCGGAGAGGAACTGGGCTCGAAGTGCACACCGAGCGGCGGACAAAGCGACTGGGCAGCATGGCTCGCAGCCATGGATGATGCTATGGTCACCGTCTCCGTCACCAACAATGGCAACGGCACTGCCGACATCAAGTGTGTGATGGCAGGCAATGACGGCAACACCTACACCCAGGATTATATGGGTCTGAACACTATCACAGATCCTAATGATCTCAACTTACACTTTACCATTGACGGATGTCATCTGGTATTTGAATAATAATCTGATAATTCATACTTATTTAGTGGGGGAGCCGTCAACGGGCGACTTCCCCGCTTTTCAAAAAACAAACACTAACTAGATTCTATATACCAATATAGAAATTAAATATATAAAAGATACTCTCCTTCTCATGAAATATCTATCTAAAATATTTTTCTTCTTATGTGTCGGACTGGCTGTAACAGCATGCGGAAGCGACGATGATGATGATATCGGCGGCGGTGGCGGTGGCGGATCGGCTACTGTAACCAATCCCGTCGTATCGAATATTACCGACAATTCTGCCATCGTTTCGGCTACCGCCGTAGGCACGGGCATTATCGGTCGCGGCGTTTGTTATAGCACAAATGCCAACCCCACCATCAACGACTCTAAGATGACAGGCTCGTCAAAGGACATGACTATCACACTGTCCGGACTGAGTCCCGCCACCACCTATCATGTCCGCGCGTATGCTCAGACCAGTGCCAAAGTGTTCTATTCTGGCGATGTGACCTTCACCACGGCCAAAAGCGGCGGCGAAGATGCTGACGAAGAACGGAAATGGTGGCCGAGCAACTTGTCGCGTGTCAGCGTGCATGACCCGAGCGTGGTTTGGGATCCGTCAAGCAGCACCTATTATATCTTCGGTTCGCATCGTGGCTCTGCCAAATCGCCGAACCTGATGACATGGAGCAATGTTGTCATACCTTGGGCAACAGCCTCCAGCACAAATGCGCCCAACAGTCAGGCCTTCACTACACCTGCAGTCAAGAAAGTGAAGAAAGGCGGCGTAGAGGTCGATTTCCCAGCCTTCAATGCGATGGCTTGGTCAAAACGCGGCAATACCAACTATAATATCGACGGTAACCTCTGGGCACCCGACGTCATTTACAACAAAGCCATGGGCAAGTGGTGTATGTATATGAGCGTGAATGGTGACAATTGGTATAGCAGCATTGTGTTGCTCACTTCGGACAATATCTCCGGACCATATCTCTACCAAGGACCTGTGGTCATCAGCGGTTTCCATACCGGCAATGCATATAAAGACACAGATTTGGAACTCGTTTTGGGCACTCAGACTTCGCTGCCTACACGTTATGCCGCACCCTGGGCCGCTACCAACAAGCCGAGTTATCCCAACTGTATCGACCCCTGCGTGTTCTACGACGAACAGGGCAAGTTGTGGATGTCATACGGTTCGTGGAGCGGTGGCATCTTCATGCTCGAACTGGATGAGAACACCGGTTTGCGCGACTACGACGTGACATACGACACCAACAACAGCAGTGACGCCTATTTCGGCAAGAAGATTGCCGGCGGCTACTATGCATCGGGCGAAGCCAGTTACATCGAGTATATCGGTGGCTACTATTTCCTGTTTGTGACCAATGGCGGTCTGGCTGCAGGTGGTGTCGCCAGTGACTACAACAATGGCGGATACCAGATGCGTGTCTTCCGTTCGAAGAACCCCGACGGTCCCTACGTCGACGGTAAGAACGGTGCAGCACTGTATACCGGTTACCTGTTGAATTTCGGTCCTAAGGAAAATGACGGCAACCGTGGCGTCAATATCTTCGGCGCTTACGGTGAATGGGGCAATCAGGCTGTAGGCAGTAATTCAGAACGTTCGCAAGGACACAACTCCATCATCGCAGCTCCCGACGGACGCACCTATCTGGTTTATCACACCCGATTCCAAAACTTGGGTGAGGGGCATCAGGTGCGCGTGCATCAGGTGTACCAGAACGAGGAAGGATGGCTGGTCGCCGCTCCGTTTGAATATACCGGTGAGGTGGCAAAGAGCTCACAGATCGGTAAGAAACAACTGGTCGCCACTGACAAGATTCCCGGAAAGTATAAGTTGCTGGTACATGAGTACAAACTCGACCACACCGCCAAAGCACTTGCCAAACCCGTGGAAATCGTGCTTGACGCCAACGGCAATATTTCCGGAGCCTACAATGGCAAATGGACTGCAAAGGCATGGACATCGTACATCACGATCAACATCGGCGATGAATACAAAGGCGTGATGGTAGAACAGACCTTGGAACCCAAGAATGATGTGGTGCCTTGCTTCACGGCTCTTCGCAGCCAGACTGGTGTCACCATCTGGGGATACAGATACGCTGACTAATAACCTTTTTCCGGCCGGACTGTAACAGTCATGTCCGGCCGGACTTGCTTTCTCTTATACAGTCGGATTCCCGTCTGACTATACCCCTATTTTTTGTAATTATGCCGTTCTCCTCCTTTTCTTGAAGGGGGAAAGGGGGAGGATTTTATAAATTTAGACCAATGATTAAAAAACTCTTACTGACCACTTGTGCGTGCGTGGCCTTGACTGCTCATGCCCAAATCGTCATCGATATAGACGCCAATGACCGCGGACCCAAAATCAGCGATACACACTATGGCATCTTCTTTGAGGACATCAACCATGCTGCCGATGGCGGCATCTACGCCGAACTGATCCGTAACCGCTCGTTCGAAGATGGACCTGAATATGGCAAACCCGCCGACATGCAGGCATGGAGCACGATGGCGCCACAAGGTGGGACGCTGACAGCGAAACTCATCCAACCGTCGAAGAAAGTGCAACTGCTCAATACCGCTCAAGGCAACGCGCTGGAACTGACCATCGACGGCACCCATGCGCCCGTCTGCCTCGTCAATGAAGGCTTCTGGGGCATCAACACCGTCCAGGGCCGCAACTACCGTCTCTCTTTCTGGGCTAAAGGCACCTACAAAGGCGGCATCAAGGCCATGCTCTGCGCTGACAACAATGTCTATGCCGAGACCGCGGTTGAGGCCGTCATTGGCAAGCAGTGGACAAAATATACGGCCACACTGACCGCCAACGCCAATGACCCGAAGGCGAAATTCGCTTTGGTATTCGACGGCAAGGGCACCCTCGACCTCGACATGGTCAGCCTCTTCCCTCCCACATTCAAGAACCGCGAAAACGGATTGCGCCCCGACCTCATGCAGATGCTTTATGAGATGGATCCGAAGTTCATGCGCTTCCCCGGCGGTTGCTTCGTCGAAGGACAGATTTCTCCCGACAACGCTTTCCGTTGGGAACGCACCATCGGTCCGGTCGAGGAACGTCCCGGACATTGGAATGTGAACTGGGGTTATCGCACCACCGACGGCATCGGATTCCACGAATACCTGCAGATGGCAGAGGACTTGGGCGCGAAACCGCTCTATGTGGTCAACGTGGGTCTGTGGCATGGAGGTATGACTCCCTACAATGAGATTCAACCATGGATAGACGAATGTCTGGCTGCGCTGGAATACGCCAACGGCGACGTGACGACCAAATACGGTGCTATGCGCGCCAAAAACGGCCATCCAGAACCGTTCAACATCGAATATCTGGAGATCGGCAACGAGAACAACCAGCCTGACCCGCAATTTCAAAGCGACCATTACTATGACCGCTACGAGCAATTCCGCAAGGCCATCGTCGCCAAATACCCCAAAATGAACATCATCGGCAATGTGGTGGCTTGGGGCGACGACAATCCCAAATGGGGTAGTCAACTGCCGGTGGATTTGCTGGATGAGCACTACTATCGCAATCCCTCATGGTTTACTAACGCATTCCATAAATATGACAGTTATGACCGCAAAGGCGCGAAAATCTATGTGGGCGAGTATGCCGTGACAAGCGGTTTCGGCGATTTGGGCAACATGAACGCAGCTTTGGGCGAAGCCGTCTATATGATGGGTATAGAGAATAACAGCGACATCGTGCCGCTCAACTCTTACGCACCCATTTTCGTGAACGAGAATGACGCGAAATGGCGTCCTGACATGATTCGTTTCAATTCAAACCTCGTGATGGGCACCCCATCCTATTATGTGCAGATGCTCATGCCGAAATACATCGGCACACAAGTGGTCAAGGTGAAACAGCAGGACAACCGTGAACAACAAGGTAAGGGCGAGGAGATTAAAAAGGCCGTCGTGACCCCTGCTGAGAGCCACATCGGTTTTGCCACATGGGCCACACAAGCATCATTCATGACGCAAGGAGCAGGTAAGCCGGAATTCCTGTCAGGTCAATGGCGGAAGAACAGCGACGGTAGCGTGAGCCAGACGAGCATGGATGAGCAGTGCGTGGCTGTCGTTGACTCGAAAGTCGGCGACCACTACACCGCTAAGATACGAGCCCGCAAAGACGGCGGCAACGAAGGATTCATGGTGGTGTTCAACTACACCGATCCCCAGCACTACAGTTGGGTGAACTTTGGTGGTTGGAACAACACCCAGCACGGTATCGAACTCATCAGCGGCAGTGGAAAAAGCCAATTAGCCACCAAGACCGGAAAGGTGGAAACAGGCCGTTGGTATGACATCACCTTGCAAGTGGAAGGCGACAATGTGAAATGCTGGTTGGACGACGACCTCGTGTTCGACATCGTACTACAGGGCGATGTGGAGCCGGGTATCTTCTCCTCTGCCACCATCGACGATCGCAGCGGCGAATTGATTGTGAAGATGGCAAACACCAGCAATGAGGGCACTACCGCACGCATTAACGTGAGCCATCTCGACATGAAGGGAGCACAGGTGGTGCGTCTGCGCGCCAATGACGGCATGGACGAGAACACCCTGCAAGAGCCGACCCGCATCTATCCCACCACACACGAGTTGTCGCCCGAGGGCAACAGTCTCGAGGTGGAGATACCCGCCTATTCGCTCAACATCATCAGAATACAGTCGTCAAAACAAGGCGCTGCCGGCGGATGGGTTGACGGCAAATGGACCATGCCCACGGAAAAGATTGTCACCGACCGTCCGATGGTGCACGACCCCGTGATGGCCTACGAAGATGGCACCTACTATCTCTTCGCTACGGGCAACGGCATCCAGCAGATGACCTCAACTGACGCAAAAACATGGACCATCGACCCGGAACCATTGATGAGCATCATCCCGAAATGGACACACGACTCTGTACCAGGCTTCGAACAAACCGTATGGGCTCCTGATATTATCCGCTGGCACGACCGTTGGTGGATGACCTACAGTTGCTCTACGTTTGGCAAGAACGGTTCTGCCATCGGTCTGTTGAGCACCAAGTCGCTCAAGAACCCCATATGGAATGACGAAGGTTGTGTCGTTTCGTCGCAAGAGAACCGCGACAACTGGAATGCCATCGACCCCAACATCGTGATTGACGACAATGACACACCATGGCTCGTCTGGGGCTCATTCTGGGACGGTATCCAACAAGTGAGACTCGACAACACCATGCACGTCGCAGCAGGAGAGCGTCCGCGTACCATTGCCCGACGCTATGACCCCGACTTCAAGAATCCCCCGGCTAACCCCACCTCGAAATATGCCGGAACCAATGCCATCGAGGCGCCGTTTATCATGAAACACAACGGCTATTATTACCTGTTTGTGTCATGGGATTATTGTTGTCAAGGCAGCAAAAGCACCTATCGGGTAGCGGTAGGACGCAGCAAAAACGTGGCAGGCCCCTATCTCGACCGCGACGGTAAGGACATGCTCTTAGGCGGCGGCACACTTGTGCTCGAAGGCGACAAAAAGGAATACGAGGCAGCCGGTCACAGTGCAGCCTATCACCTCAACGGCGAAGACTTTTTCATCTGTCACGGTTACAGCGTAGCCCAAAACGGCGCATCTCTACTGGTAAAGCGCCCCATCACCTGGACCTCCGACGGTTGGCCTGTGCTGAAATAAATGAGGTAAAATGATTAATTTGGGACAATACAGAAACATCCTTCCAGCAATTGGAAGGATGTTTTTGTATTAGAGAAGAATATCTCAGTGCTACAATTATAATTAGGCAAGGAGATTATTTGACCACCACTTTTTTGCCCCCGATAATATATAGGCCATGGACAGGCGTACTGAATACCTGCCGGCCATCGAGCATAAAGACTCTCTTGTCGGGCATTTCTTGCTCGCTGGTTACCTGGCGAATGCCCGTCGATGCTCCTTCAAGCACAAGTTCCTGACCTTTCTTGGCATCCAGTTTGCCTAATCCGAAACGGTCGGGCGATGCTTCGGTATATTGGTCGGTATGACATGACTGCGAGATGATATCTTTGATTTGGGCGATGGTAAGCGTGGGATCAGCCTCAAGCCAAAGCGCAATGGTTCCTGACACGGCAGGAGCCGCTTGAGAAGTACCCTCTTCAGCCGTGTAGTGGAAACCTTTCCACATCATCTCTTCACGGAACTGCGTGGAGGAAGAATCTCCGTCATCGTCTTCACCGTCGTCAGCATCGTCATCACTGTCGCTGTCTTCGTCATTGCCGAAACCGTCATTTTCTTCGTTGTTGTCTTCGTCATCATCGTAGCCTTCGTCATCATCATCGTCGTCTTGCATTCCCGCCTCAATCGAATAGTGGCTGACAGCCGATACGATATTTACACCGGGAGCACTCAGCGTGGGACAATGCACACCGTTAAATCCTGTGCCATAACTGCTGAATTCGGCAATGTCGCCAAGTGTGTTATTGGTGTCTTCTTCCTCTTCTGTCAGCAAACGTTTGATGTCATTGGCACAATATGCTCCCACACTGATGACATCAGGAGCCGTAGTCCAGTCATTCAATGTCATAAAAGGTTCGCTGTCGGAATATCCGTCTTTTGAATGGGAACTCAACTTGGCAGAAAAAAGATAGAGGTCTGTTCCTAGTTTGCTTCGAATGCACACGTCGAAATAGTGCATATCGGAAAATTCGCCAGTGTAATAGAACGCCAGTTGCGTACCCTCCTCTCCTTTGAGCACACCTATACTGATTTCACCGGTAAAGCCTTCGGACAAATTCTCATCATCGCTGCTTTTCAAATTGAAGAGCGCCCCGCTTTTCTCATCCAACATCGGCGATTCCCATATCGTATTATAAACGTCATCGTCCATGAAACTTTCGCTTGGCTCCTGCTTGACAAGCGATACTTGAATTGAGAGCGGTACGTCGGCATGGGTATAACCTTCCATAATGGTTTTCCAGAAATTGCAATTATCACCGCAATTCGACACTGTCAAAATTGAAAATGACGCTCATCATGAAGTCGCTGTGGAATTCATCGGACTCACGATATGTATCCCATAATCGCCCCCAAAGTCCTACAGGCTTTTGGGGGCGATTCTTGTGGTGCCATGTCGGAAGATTTTATTCTACATCGCGGAGGATGGGCATGGTCATGCAACGGGCGCCACCACCGGCACGGGGGAGTTCGGAGGCAGGGAAGACGGCCACGAATTTCTCGTAATCGTCCATGCTGACTTTGCCGTCGACGATGTCTTTTGCCTGTAGCACTGCAAATCCCGCCTTGTCGAGCGCTTCGATGGTATAAGCGTTGCGGCGGTACCCTAGCACCTTGTTGTCGCCCAGCGAGAAGAAATTGGCGCCGCTGTGCCATTGTTCGCGCAGTTGTATCCAGGGGTCATATCCGCCGCCGAAGACAGGTTCAATGTCCCACTCCAGATGGCGCAGCCCGGCAAGGATATCCTTCACCTGCCGATAGGTAATCTTACCGTTCTTGATGGTGATGAGGGTGGTGTCCTTGCCCGCAAAGAGTCCTTGTTTGCGCAGCATCGGCTCAAACGCCATGCATTGGTGCTTGCCTAGGAAGGTAAACACCATGTCGAGATGGATGAACGACTCGGGCTCGCGCGGCAGTTCCTGCACAAGGATATTGAACTGTTCGCGCTCTTTGGCGAACGACTGCGCCAAATACTCGATGCCTTTGGCGTTGGTGCGGACGCCTTCGCCTACGACGAGCAAGTCGGGTGACGCGATATGGATGTCACCACCCTCGGTCCGTGCTTTCGCACTGTATTCTGCGGCGTTCATCGTCTCCACACCAAAGAAATGGCGGAAGATGGCCTCGTAGATGAGCGATTCGCGCTCGCGCACCTCGAAACTCATCGAGTTGATGAGCACCCGGTTGTAGATGGCAGATGAGGCGTCGCGTGTGAAGAGCAGGTTATACAGCGGCTCCAGCAGGTAGCGGTTGTCGGTGATGCCCTCCCACTGCGGATTCTCATACCCTTGTATGAGCACGCGGGCCAATTTGGCATTGTCCATGGCCATCAGTTCCTCCGCCAGCCGGTCGTTGGTGTTGCCAGAGAGTTTGATGGGCCGGTGACCATAGTTGAATACACTCTCCATGACCAGATGCTCTCTGATTTTCTCGTCTCGGAGCAGTTCTTGAAGGATATCCTCCACATAATACACCTGTGCCCAATGTTCGAGCACGCCTCGGAAACGGTTGTATTCGATATCGACATTCATCTTGTCGAGAATGTCGCTATAGAGCGCGTGGGCGCAGTTGAGCGGTGTCATCCGTTCAATCTCCACGCCCGGCCGATGGAGCAACACAGCCCGCAGTCGTCCGGTCTCGGAGGTGACGTTTACTTCACAGGGGTTCATAAGTTGATGGTATAAGCCCCCACCCTACCCTCCTCGAGGAGAAAAAGTCATTACTCCTCGGGGGAGACAGGGATGGGTGTTTTTCTACTTCATATACGTATATCTATAATCAGTGGGAGAGACAAGCGTCTCTTTGATGACACGCGGGATAATCCAGCGGATGAGGTTGAACTCGCCACCAGCCTTGT
>CAMJAO010000059.1 GCA_946403615.1 uncultured Prevotellaceae bacterium | reverse complement strand
ACTGGGGAGCCTCGTATTGCGGCTGCTGGGGTGCCTCATACTGCGGAGCCTCGTATTGCGGCTGTTGCGGAGCCTCATACTGCGGGGGTTCATACTGCGGCTGTTGCGGAGCCTCATACTGTGGAGCCTCATATTGAGGGGCTGCCATTAAATTCGCACCACATTCAGGGCAGAATTTCGCCCCGTCTGCGATTTCATGGTTACAGAATCTACATCTCATGATAGTTCCTTTCTTATTGTGATTAATAATATATGCTTAATTTAGTCAGCTTCAATATGATAGTTTTTGCAAAAATAATCTATTTTTTTCATAACTCAAAGAAAATCATTGTTTTATTTTGCTCTTTCTGAAAAATGTGCTATTTTTGGGGCATGAATGAAAGTAAAACGCCTCAATCTTTAGTAGTTGAGAGCGAACAAAATCATGATAGACAACTTGTTAACGACATTGTAGAGGAGTCGCAGGATACTTCTCCATGGTATGCGTTGCGCTTGTTCGGTTGCAGACAACCGGCTGTGGAGGCGTATTTCAAAGATAATGGTATGGAATGCTTCGTTCCTCGCAGAATGGTGGATTATGAAGACCGTTCCGGACGTTTGCGCCATGAAGTGCGACCTGTTGTCACGAATCTCCTTTTTGTCAAAAAAACAGTCACCACGGCACAGATGACGGAGTTGGTGCAAAATGCGCGCTTTCAGTTGCTCGTCATCAGAAAAGAAAAAGGTAGCAGAGATTATAGTGAAATTCCCGCTAAGCAGATGATGGAATTTCGTATGATGTGTGACCCTGATAAGGCGGAAGGTATCTTCTTGTCAGCCGAGGAGGCGCAACTCAAACCGGGAGACCCCGTTGAGGTTCATTTCGGACCTCTAAAAGGACTGACGGGCCGATTAGTAAGGCAAAACAAAAAATATTACCTTCTCAAGGAGGTCACAGGGTTAGGGGTGATGGTGCGGGTAACACGTTGGTGCTGTCGACCTATCGCCAAAAAGTGAAAGAAAAAGCCTATAGATTACGAAGTCTCTATAGGCTTAATTCATATTCTCTTATTCCCCAATCGGTCATTTGCATTATGAAGATAACAGTCTTGCTTTTGAGCAGATGTTTTGTCGATTCGGGTTAAAACTCGCTTGTAAAGTGGAAACGGATGTGTTTGAAGTCTTCCTGCGCCATCGAAAGCACATAGCCTGAGTCGGCGAGAAACACGTCACGTCCTTCGCGGTCTTTGGCCATATACTGGTATTTACGCTTTTTGAAATTCTCCAGTTCTTTGTCGTCGTCGCTTTCGATCCAGCATGCCTTGTGCAGGTGTACTGGTTCCCAACGGCATTTGGCGTTGTATTCATTCTCCAAACGGTATTGGATGACCTCAAACTGCAACTGTCCTACTGTTCCGATAATCTTACGCCCGTTGAACTGGTTGACAAACAATTGTGCTACACCTTCGTCCATCAATTGCTCAATGCCTTTAGCCAATTGTTTAGAGCGCATCGGGTCGTCGTTTTCTATATATTTGAACATTTCGGGCGAGAATGAGGGCAAACCGCGGAAGTGGATATGCTCGCCTTCGGTCAATGTGTCACCTATTTTAAATATGCCATTGTCGGGCAAACCGACGATGTCACCTGGGTATGCTTCTTCGATGGTCTCCTTGCGTTGTGCCATGAATTGGGTGGGAGAGGTGAAACGTAGGGTCTTGTCCTGGCGTACATGCAGATAGGGCTGATTGCGCACAAAACGTCCGCTGCACACTTTGCAGAATGCGATGCAACTGCGGTGATTAGGGTCGATATTGGCGGTAATTTTAAAGATGAATCCTGTGAATTTGGGCTCCTCAGGCATCACCATGCGCTCCTCGGCTTTCGTAGGGCGGGGCGACGGCGCAATTTTTACAAAGCAGTTGAGCAGTTCCTGAACACCGAAATTATTCAAAGCTGAACCGAAAAAGACGGGGGCTACCTCGGCTGCACGATAGTCTTCGACGTTGAAATCAGGATAAACGCCATCTACCAGTTCCAAATCATCGCGCAACTGCTGTGCGTCTGCCTGACCAACACGTGCATCCAATTCGTTGCTGTTGACATCTACCTCCACTTTCTCTGTCACACGTTGTTTGTCAGGGGTGAAAAGGTCGAGTTTTTGCTCATAGATATTATACACGCCCTTGAATTTCACGCCTTGGTTGATTGGCCATGACAGAGGACGGACCTTGATTTGCAGTTCTTGCTCCAATTCGTCTAGCAAATCAAACGGGTCGCGGCCCTCGCGGTCCATCTTATTGATGAAAATGATTACTGGTGTGCTGCGCATACGGCACACGTTCATTAGTTTACGTGTCTGAGTCTCAACGCCTTTGGCTCCGTCAACTACAATGATGGCTGAATCAACAGCGGTCAGTGTGCGATAGGTGTCTTCTGCGAAATCCTGATGACCAGGGGTATCCAGAATGTTGACTTTATACCCTTCATAGTCAAACTCCATGACAGAGGTCGATACGGAGATACCACGTTGTTTCTCGATATCCATCCAGTCCGAAGTGGCAGTCTTGCGTATCTTGTTGCTTTTCACTGCACCTGCAACCTGTATTTGGCCACCAAACAAAAGAAATTTCTCTGTGAGTGTAGTCTTACCTGCGTCAGGGTGTGAGATAATGGCAAATGTACGTCTTCTTTCTATTTCTGTATTCATACTGATTTTGTTATCCTTACTTGATAATAATCCTACTATAGTCTGTTTTCTTTATTTTTCCAAATCACGGATACATGAGGCGAGTGATTCCTCCCAATAAGGAATTGTGACGCCATAGGTCTCTTTAATCTTGGTCTTGTCGAGCACGGAGTAGGCAGGGCGGCGGGCCGCGGTGGGATATTCTGATGTGTGAAGTGGTTTCACCATACAGTCTTTTATGCCTGCCAGACGGTGAATGGCTTTGGTGAAATCATACCAACTGATGACTCCCTCGTTCGAAAAATGGAACACACCCGACACCACTCCTTTTTCGATGGCGGTCATAATCATCACCGCCAAGTCATGTGCGTAAGTCGGTGTGCCAATCTGGTCGAAAATCACGCCCAGCTCGTTCCGTTCTTTGCCCAATCGAATCATCGTCTTGACGAAATTGTTGCCATAGGTAGAGTAAAGCCATGCCGTGCGGATAATCATTGAACGGTTGCAAAATTTCGATACACCTAATTCACCGGCAAGTTTAGTCGAACCATAAACACTGTCTGGGCAGGGTGTGTCGGTCTCTACATAGGGCGTATGTTTTGTGCCGTTGAACACATAGTCGGTTGAAATGTGTATCATCCAACCGTTGCGTTTCTGGATGGATGCCGCAAGATAGGCGGGTGCCACCATGTTAAGAGAAGTGCAAAGTTCTTTTGCGCTTTCAGCCTTATCCACGGCGGTGTATGCAGCACAATTCACCACACCCTCTATCTCGTTGCGTGCGATGAAATCTTCCACGGCCAACTGATTGGTGATATCCAGTTCTTCTACGTCTGTATTGAAAAATTGATGTTGAGGATATTGACTTTCCAGTTGACGTATCTCACTGCCTAACTGACCATTGCATCCTGTAATAAGTATTTTCATGTCGTATTCTTTTTATGGCTTAATGTTGATAGTTTTAATCATAAGGTTAAAAGTCCAAATATCAATCAAAGTTAATCTTCAAACTCCAATCCTTCTGTCTTGTCTTTCAGGTAGTAGTCGCTCAGCATTCCGATGAAAGTGGTGATTTCGTGGATAGCGTTCGATGTGCTCGGACTGATTTCTTTCTTCTGCAATCGCAAGAGCATCACACCATAGAGAGCATTCATACAGGTCTCTATCTCATTCTCTGATTTGTTGGCGCCTCGGTTACGCAACTCTACGATAAAGGGCAATACCTTATAATACTCACTATGGTAAAATGGGAACTTGCTGCTGTTCATCAGGCGGCTGTGCAAATCCATCATGTCTGCAATGAGTATTTTGTTGATTTGTAAATGTCCCCGTTCCTGGCACCCTTCACGTTTTACCATGCGCACCAAGTCGCCATACCAGTCTGTCACCTCCTCTTTTTGGTCATCTGAATATTCAAAACGACTGATATATTCCTTGGTGATGCGCGACAGGTCACAACCATAGGCGCGTATGATATCCTCGACCTGCCACATATAAAGCAGATACTCGGCTATGCTTTTTTTGCGTAGTTCTTGAGCAATATACATATGATATTTATTGGGAAATAAAAAAGAAAATACTGACGGGATAATGATATACGTCAGTAGTGGATGGTGAACAAATTAAACACCGTGCCGATCAAGATAACTACAGAGATGAGTATCACAACGCTGCCTATGACCCGATTGATGATGATTATGCCGGTGTTTTCAAATTTATTGCGTATTTTGTCGATAAGCCATGTCAGTCCATACCACCATAACAAGGCTCCGCTGATAATGCTTAGATAGCCGATAATCATTTCTATGGGACGGTCTGGAATGATAAATGCCAACTGTGCAAAAACTGCCATAAACAATAAGATAATCAGAGGATTAGAGAATGTGACCAGGAAGGCTGTAACCGTGTTGTGCCAAAGTGTTCCTTTGTTTTTGCCGGGTTTGCGGATGTTTTTCGTGGGATTGGATCGGTAACTGAATATACCGAATACTAACAACATGATGCTGCCTGTGATTTGTAGAAAAAAGCGGTTTTGGCTATTGTTGATCAAATCCATCACGAAACTCATACCGAAACCCGTTATCATCGCGTAGATTAAATCACTCGCTGTGGCGCCTACACCAGTGACAAATCCATACCATCGGCCTTTGTTAAGCGTGCGTTGTACACACAAGATGCCTACTGGCCCCATAGGTGCAGACACAAGAATGCCTATCACCATTCCTTTGAAGATGATGTTTAAAATGTCAATATGGAAATCAAATGGCAACACGGGTGCAAAATTGCTAAAAAAATGTGAAAGAAACAAATTTTATGAATAAAACTTTGAGATAACACGGTTTTTTCATACCTTTGAACGCTGATGATTTGCCTCTTATGAGGAAAATCACAAATACATTTGGTGTTTATGATGATTTTTAGTAACTTTGCGAAATAAAAATTATTCATCAATTAAATAAAACAACATGAATGCACAGACAGAAATGAAGCCTTATGTCATTGGCTTGGATTTAGGAGGAACAAATTCAGTTTTTGGTATTGTTGACAGCCGTGGCGACATCAAGGCGACCACCGCCATCAAGACTCAAGGGTATGAAACCGTGGAGGATTATGTGGATGCTTCCGTGACGGCTCTCTTGCCCATCATCGAGGAAGTTGGAGGCATTGAAAAGATTAAAGCAATGGGTATCGGAGCACCGAATGCCAATTATTATACTGGTACCATTGAATATGCGCCTAACCTCTCATGGGGTCACAATGGCATCGTTCCCCTCGCTGATATGTTCAAAGAGCGTCTCGGCGTGCCTGTGGCTATGACCAATGATGCCAATGCCGCAGCCATCGGCGAGATGACTTATGGCGTGGCCAGAGGCATGAAAAACTTTATCGTGCTGACTCTCGGAACGGGTGTGGGTTCAGGTATCGTCATCAACGGACAGCTTGTTTATGGCTGCGACGGTTTCGCCGGTGAACTTGGCCATGTGATCATGCGCCGCGAGAATGGACGTAAATGCGGATGCGAGCGCACAGGATGTTTGGAGGCTTATTGTTCCGCAACAGGTGTGGCACGTACTGCACGCGAGTTCCTCGAGACAACTGACGAGCCTTCTCTCCTGCGTGACATGAATCCCGCTGATATAACTTCGCTCGATGTGTCCATCGCAGCGGGTAAAGGTGATAAACTGGCTCTCCGCGTCTATGAGTTTACTGGTGAGATGCTCGGTGAGGCTTGTGCCGATTTCGCTGCTTTCTCTTCACCCGAGGCATTCATCTTCTTCGGTGGTCTGACAAAGGCTGGCGACCTCATCATGGAACCTATCAAGCGTAGTTATGAAGAGCATGTACTCAAAATCTTCCGCAATAAGGCTAAATTCCTTATCAGCGGTCTTGATGGCTCTTCGGCTGCTGTGCTCGGCGCTTCAGCCATCGGTTGGGAAATTTAATTTCTATTACCCTATAACTCATATCAATACGCCTGCACCAGTCTTTGGTGCGGGCGTTTATTTGATTTAGATGAATTAAAAACGCATATATGCATAAAAATGCCCTTTTCTTTTTGTTGCACAAGCCTTTTTTTGTAATTTTGCGGTCTAATTCGATGAACAAAGATGACACCATTCGATAAAGACATCAAGCAGGCTGTCGAGGTAATGCGACAAGGAGGGGTGATTTTATATCCTACTGATACAGTATGGGGAATTGGTTGTGATGCTACAAACCCTGAGGCTGTGGCCAAGGTTTATGCCATCAAGCGCAGAGAGGATTCCAAGGCGATGATTTGCCTTGTTGACAGCGATGCAAGGTTGCAACGATATGTACGAAATGTGCCCGATGTGGCTTGGGACGTGATGGAGTTGGCAACCAAGCCCACCACGGTGATTTTGGACGGAGCAGTCAATTTGGCGCCCAATCTTGTCGCGGAAGACGGCTCTATCGCAATGCGTATTACCAGCGAGCCTTTCTCGAAAGAACTTTGTTATAGATTTCAAAAACCGATAGTCTCTACAAGTGCCAATTTCAGTGGCGAACCGGCCGCTCAGAACTATCATGACATTTCTCCCGAACTGATTGAGGCGGTGGATTATGTGTGCACATCGCGCCGACAGGAAAAGAAACCGCACACTCCTTCCGCAATCATTCGCTTGGGACAAAGAGGCGAGGTGAGCATTATTCGCAAATAAACACTTCCCATGTCAGAGAAGAAACCATCCATAGCCGTCAGGATTTTTGCCTGGAGAAAACGCTATATCAGCGATAAGCAATTGACGCTGATATTGGCTTTTTTCGTGGGTTTCTTTGCTGCGGTTGCGGCTTGGATACTACATGGCATGATCAATCAGATAGAGAAACTGCTCACATCGGGCTTTGAATTCAGTTCATACAACTGGCTCTATCTCTTGTTCCCCATTTTCGGTATTTATCTGACTTCTTTGTTTGTCAAATATGTGGTGCGCGACAATATCAGTCATGGCATTACTCGCATTTTGTATGCTATCAGCCGTAATCAAGGTAAACTGAAACGGCATAACTGCTGGAGTTCGGTTATTTCTTCCGCATTGACCATCGGATTCGGCGGATCAGTCGGTGCTGAGGCGCCCATCGTTCTCACTGGCTCTGCCATCGGCAGCCGGCTCGGACAATTGTTCCACATGGACCCGAAAACCCTCATGGTGTTGGTCGGTTGCGGGGCCTCGGCGGCAATTGCTGGTATTTTCAAGGCGCCCATCGCCGGATTGGTCTTCACTCTTGAGGTGCTGATGATTGACCTTACGATGGCTGCTCTCCTGCCCATTTTGATTGCCAGTGTCACTGCCACGTGTTTTACCTATTTGTTTGTCGGTGGAGATTCTCTCTTCACTTTCCAGTTGGATGGCGCGTGGGAGATTGAGCGTGTGCCTGCTACCATCTTACTTGGGGTGGCATGCGGTCTGATCAGTCTCTATTTCATCCGTATGATGACTGCCTGCGAGAAGATGTTTGCCAAATTGAAAGAGAAAAGATACGTCAGGCTGCTCATCGGAGGATTGATTTTGAGTGGATTGATTTTCCTCTTCCCTTCGCTCTTTGGTGAAGGCTATTCCAGCATCAACGTGTTGCTCAATGGGCGTACAGAGGAGGATTGGAACAGCGTGATGGGCAATTCGCTTTTCTATGGGCAAGACAATCTCCTCATTCTATACATTGCATTGGTGCTTTTGACCAAGGTGTTTGCCACGTCGGCCACCAATGGTGCTGGCGGCGTAGGTGGTACTTTTGCCCCTTCGCTGTTTATCGGTGCTTTCGGAGGATTCCTTTTCTCTCGTTTATGGAATGTCAACCAGATTGGTGTGTATGTTCCTGAGAAAAATTTCACGCTGCTGGGCATGGCAGGGGTTATGGCAGGGGTTATGCATGCTCCGTTGACTGGTATCTTCCTCATCGCAGAACTGACTGGGGGCTACCAACTGTTCATTCCGCTGATGATTGTGAGCATCTGCTCTTATCTCACGATTATCATCTTCGAACCGCATAGCATTTATGGTATGAGGTTGGCGCGTGAGGGCAAACTAATCACCCATCATACCGACCATTCAGTGCTTACTTTAATGAGTTTGGAGAGCGTCATCGACCATGATTATCAGGCGGTCAGTAAAGATATGCAACTGGGAAAACTGGTTCATTCTTTCAGCAGAAGCAAATTCATCATACTTCCTGTCTTGGATGAGGCTGGCACGCTGCTTGGCGAGATAGATTTCACAAAAATACGTCATGTCGTCTTCCGCACAGAATTATATCAACATTTCACTGTCGCACAATTAATGGCTCCACCTTTGGCCACATTGGGTGAAAACGACCCCATGGAGGATGTGATGCGCACTTTTGAACGGACTGACGCTCAACAACTCCCTGTCACCGACACCACCAACCGTCTTGTGGGTTACGTATCGCGCACCCGCATGTATGCCATGTACCGTCAGATGGTCGCAGATTTCTCTGCGGAATAATCATCTTTAATGTCCATATGACTTTATAAAGACTTCCAAATGAAAAAAGAGGATTTGAAAATCATATTTATGGGTACGCCCGAGTTTGCTGTCGGCTCGCTGAAAGCGTTGGTCGAAGGTGGGTATCAGGTCGTGGCCGTAGTGACTCAACCTGACAAACCTGTGGGCAGGCACGGAAGTGTGTTGCAACCTTCTGAGGTGAAAAAATATGCTTTGCAACATCAAATACCAGTCTTGCAACCTGAAAAGATGAAAGACCCCGATTTTCTGGGTCAACTTGCCGATTTCCACGCTGATTTGCAAGTGGTGGTCGCTTTCAGAATGTTGCCCGAGGTCGTCTGGGATATGCCACGTTTCGGCACGTTCAATGTCCATGCGGCACTATTGCCGCAATACCGTGGCGCGGCTCCAATCAATTGGGCTGTCATCAATGGTGAAGTGCAGACGGGTGTCACAACTTTCTTCCTCGACCATGACATTGATACGGGCAGAATTATCATGCAGCGGCCTTTTGATATTCCAGACGATGCTGATGTGGAGTATGTTTATGACGGCTTGATGCGTCTCGGCGCAGACATTTGCATCGATACGGTAGATGCCATTTTGAAAGGTGATGGTTCTGTTGAAACGATGCCGCAAGAACAGATGATCCACGTAGGTACGACTCTTCATGCCGCCCCCAAAATATTCAAAGACACTTGTAAGATAGACTGGACACAGCCCACCAAGCGTATCTATGATTTTATCCGCGGGTTAAGTCCTTATCCGGGAGCATGGACCATGCTTCGGCATGCGGATGATGAGCCGGTGGTCTTGAAGCTCTTCCGCACGGAGAAATGTGATGCTGTATGCACAGACCGACCTGTGGGGACAGTCATTTGTCAGCAAGGTGCTTTGTACGTCCATACAACCGACGGAGCGATTCGTGTCCAATTATTGCAGATGGCCGGCAAAAAAAGAATGAATGCGGCTGATTTCCTCAACGGATTCCGTGATGACGGTTGCTGGAAGGTAGAATAATTGAAATATTATCAACTTTATTTTGTAATACGCGCTTTTTAGTGTACTTTTGCAGCGTAATATGCTGTAAAATAACGCACTTATTCGCATTCATGTAGATTCTGTTATTATGAGAAAATCATCCAACCATGTCGTCATTATGGCGGGAGGAGTGGGAAGCCGTTTCTGGCCCATGAGCACCGTGGAGCGCCCTAAGCAGTTTATCGATGTCTTAGGGGTAGGCCGTTCGTTGATGCAACTCACATACGACCGTTTTG
>CAMJAO010000058.1 GCA_946403615.1 uncultured Prevotellaceae bacterium | reverse complement strand
GGCTCCTTCACTTCCGATCTTCGCCACTGTGAAAAAAGGAACCATTATCGCCGACACTTTTACGGAGACGGATGACGGAGAGTATTACATGCTGGTCACCGCCCATGACAATCTGTTTATCAAGAAGAAAGACGCGAAGATAGTGAAATAAAGGGGAGATAAAGGGACAATAGTTCTGAAGTTTGAACGGAAAGAATTTAGCATTGAAATGAGACGACGAATATGCCTGCTGATGGTCGGGTGCCTCCTGATGCTGTGTTGTTCGGCATGGGCACAAAAGAAGCCTAAAAAGGAGTTGTACATACCAATGGACTATTCCTCCTGCGGTTATCATGCGTCAGAGGAACGGATACCCGATATGAACGTGGCAGCCTACGTGGCATGGCATGAGGGTGACTGTACGGAACTGCTCCAGAAGGCCATCGACTATGTGTCGGGGTTGAAACCGGACGCAAAGAGGCAACGTGGTGCAGTACTGATTGGCGAGGGAACTTTCCGTGTCAGCAAACCATTGTGCGTGTCGGCCAACGGAGTCGTCATACGTGGTATGGGTAAAGGTAAAACCACCCTATTGAGAACAGGCCCAGACAGAGGAGATATTATCAGGATTGCACCGCTGCAGGCCTCCGACAAGTCAGAGACAGACGGCAAGACAGGCCATGTCAGGATGGTCGGCCAAGATGTGATAGCCGTAGAGGGCATCACTTTGAAAACAGGCGACCGTGTGCAAATCACCCGCCCCTCGACAAAGGAATGGATAGCAGGGTTGAAAATGGATGATTTCGGTGGCGGTCTGGATTATACCGGTTGGAAAGCAAGCGACATCGACATCACATGGACCAGGACAGTAACATCCGTTGACGGAACCAACATCAAGTTGGACGCCCCGCTGACCTGCAGCCTGTGTGAAGGTTCGACCATAGCACGCTATCAACCGACCTTCGAACTGAGTGAATGCGGTGTAGAAAATCTGTCGTTGGTATCGGAGGTCAACGGCTGGAATCCCAAAGACGAAGACCACTGTTGGGACGGAATCTACATGGAATACGCACGCGACTGCTGGGTAAGACGCGTTGACTTCAGCCATTTGGCTGGTTCGGCAGTCAATCTGAAGAAGCATACAAGCCGCATCACCGTAGAAGACTGCATAGCAGAGGAACCCGTTTCGGAAATCGGTGGTTGGCGTCGATGTGTGTTCCTGACTCGCGGCCAGCAAACCCTTTTCCAACGTTGTATTTCGCGTAAAGGCATCCACGATTTTGCAGCCGGTTATTGCGCAGCCGGTCCGAATGCCTTCGTGCAATGCGAGGGCGAGCAGTCGCTGGGTTTCAGCGGCAGCATCGGTTCATGGGCATGCGGACTGTTGTTTGACATCGTGAATATCGACGGGAACGACCTACGTTTTGCCAACCTCGAGCAATATCAATTCGGTACGGGTTGGAACACCGCTAATTCGATGTTCTGGCAATGTACAGCCTCGACCATCGAATGTTATTCTCCCGACACGGAAAACCGCAACAGTGCTCACGGGTGCTGGGGTACGTTGACCGGCAACGGTGAATGGACCAGCAGCAATGACCATGTATCGCCGCGCTCATTGTTTTACGACCAGTTGACACAGCGCTTGTCCAGACGCAATGACATCGCATCCACCTTACCCTTAGAATTAGGGCGCATCCTACCCCGCCCCACTAATGCCACTTCATCGCCGACCGTCGAACAAGCCATGGAGTTGGCACAAGAATCTCTGACAATGCCCCGACTGACCTTGGAAATGTGGATGGACAGTATCCCCTACACAGCCTCCACAGAACCCATAAGACCATTCAAACTCAACACCAACAAGCAAGAGCAGCAGACACCCGCATCAGTCATAGGCATCAACAAAGGACATCTGACCGCAGACGGTATGCTCATCACGGGTAACCAATACGACATCCCTTGGTGGAGCGGAAGAGTAAAAGACAACTTTGTGGAACGTGATGCTAAGCCCGCCATCACCCGTTATGTGCCGGGACGTAGCGGAACGGGCTGGACCGACCGCATCGACAGCGTGGTGACATACCTCGACCGCCATCATTTCAGCAGTCTGGAGCATCATTACGGATTGTGGTACGACCTGCGCCGTACAGACCACGAACGTGTTCGCCGCGCAGACGGTGATGTCTGGGCACCTTTCTATGAGCAGCCCTTTGCACGCAGCGGTCAGGGCACGGCTTGGGACGGATTGTCGCGCTATGACCTGAACCGTCCGAACGAATGGTATTGGCAGCGCTTACGTACATTTGCGGAGCAGGGAGCCACCCGACAGATTCTGTTGTTCAACAACCATTATTTCCAGCACAACATTTTGGAGGCAGGCGCCCATTGGGTGGACTGTCCGTGGCGTCCGGTGAACAACATCAACGGCACCGACTTCCCCGAACCCGTCCCCTTCGCAGGCGACAAGCGCATCTTCATAGCTGAACAGTTTTATGACGAGCAGAATGCCACCAACCGAGCTCTTCACCGTCAATACATCCGCATGAATCTGGAGCAGTTGAGAGGGCAGTCCAACGTGGTGCATCTCATCAGCGCCGAATATACGGGTCCGTTGCATTTCACACGTTTCTGGCTGGAAACCATCGCAGAGTGGGAAGCGGAGACTGGCGAACATCCACTCATTGCGCTCAGTGTGACAAAAGACGCCCAGGACAGCATCTTGGCCGATCCAATTCTGAACCGCATCGTTGACATCATCGATATTCGTTATTGGCACTACAACACAGAAGAGTTGTGGGCTCCTGCGGCAGGCAAGAACATGGCACCACGGCAATGGATGCGCAAATGGAAACCAGGCAAGACGGGATTTGACGAGGTCTATCGTGCTGTGCGTGAATGCCGTGAGCAGTATCCCGACAAAGCCGTGACATATTTCGGTCAGAACTATCCTGAAAACGGCTGGGCTGTGTTGATGGCAGGCGGTTCGCTTCCCAATGTGCCGATAACAAATACAGACGCTCTGCAAAAGCAGTTATTACGCGATATAAGCGAAATGAGTATACTGAGAGGTGAGAAATGCCCGGCTTTAGGCAATCCGGACAAAGGCTACCTCATCTACAATCAGGGAAGCAAAGACTCATTCCCTGTCAACCCCGGCAGTTACCTCATCTATAGCGTGGATGTGCGGACTGGTGAAATTGCCCAAATCGGGAAGGGTATCAAGTTGACTTCGACTTATCAGCTCAATGACAATTCCGGAAAAGTCATTTGGCTGAGAAGGAAGTGAGGTTTTGTGGTCGGGCGGTTGTGGTTGGGAGGTTTTTGAAGATATTTATTAGTCAGATTTGTCCGTTATCGTTTACGTTGATTCGTGTAAAAAAATATTGTAAAATTTTGACAACATCAAATTTTTTAGTATTTTTGCATCGAAAACAAACAGAAACCTAACCATAAAAACATCTACGAAACAAACTATAATGATTGATTTTGCTAATCTCTATGACAAGAACATCGACCAGTTGTTCGCATTCGGGTCACGTTTTACGACGGACCGAGAAATGCTGAAAGACTGCATTCATGATGTGTTTTTGAAATTCTATACAAGGCGACAAAGCCTCGACTCGGTAGAGAATATCGAGAGTTATCTGTATATCTCACTTCGCAACCGCATCAACGACGAATTTCGACGCAATATGCATGTCTGCGACAATGAGATAACAGACACGACGATGCGTGCCCGCGCTGAAATGGAGGAATATAACCATGAGCAGTTGGAGCGATTGTCGGCGTTGACCGCTAGCATAGAGAAGTTTTTCCACAAATTGTCGCCCCGCCAGCGTGAAATCATCAACCTCTATTATATTGAAGAGCGCAAATATGACGACATTTGCCGCATCATGGGCATCAACTACCAGAGTGTACGCAACCTGATGCACCGTAGTATCAGCCGTTTAAGAGAGTTTGCCACACAAATGGCAGTGTAAAAGGATTCAGAGGACTGCAAGGAGTTGAAATCAATAATGACTAACTAATGCTGTTGACAGGCTTTAGTTAGTCATTATTGTTTGCCATCATATAGACGTATCACGAATCGGAATTGGCTGCTTTTCGTTTGGCGTGTTGTTCCATCGTGCGCAGAGAATAGAGGATGACAGGCAAGGTGACGATAAAAGCAAGCGTGTCGCAGACGGGTTGACAAATAACAAGGCCGTAGAGAGCGAGACACGAGGGGAGAATTAGTATCATCGGGATAAAGAAGAGACCTCGACGGGCAGCCGCAAGGATATTGGCGCGCCACGGCATACGGACCGTCTGTAAGAACATGTTGGAGAGCATCGTGAGAGCGCCAAGGGGATAGACAAGCACCTGATAGCGGAGAGCCTCGCTGCCTATGCGGATGACATCAGGGTCGTCGCGGAATATGGCAATAACAGGCGTGGAAAAGACAAAGAGGAAGATGGCACACAAAGTAAGAAAAATCGTTCCGACCCTTACACAGAACCAAAAAGCCCGACGCACCCGCTCATATAGTCCGGCACCAAAACTAAACCCACAAAGAGGTTGGAATCCTTGTCCAAGACCGATAATGACAGAAAAGATCACGAATGTGATGCGGGAAACGATAGACATGGCAGCGATGGCGGCATCGCCATAGACACCCGCCACTACATTGAGGAGGATCGTGGCCACGCATCCAAGCGACTGACGTGTGAGCGAGGGAGTGCCTCCTGCTACAATTTCACGGACGTATTTTATCGAAGGAGTGAAACGTCGCAGGTCGAGTCGAATATTATCGCCACGACGCTGCATGTAAAGAAGCAAGAGGAAACTGAATGTCTGGCTGATAACAGTAGCCCACGCCGCGCCTACGATACCCCATCCAAAGCCGAGGATGAGCAGCGGGTCAAGGGCCACATTGAGCACCGCCCCCGACACAATGCCCACCATGGCGAGTGAGGCATTACCCTGAAAGCGCATCTGATTGTTGAGCACAAGTCCTCCGGTCATGACCGGCGCTCCAAGCAAGATAATCGCCATATACTGCTCAGCATAAGGCAGGATGGTAGGCGTGCTGCCCAAGCCTACCGCCAATGGTGTGAGCAACCATTCACCGACGATGGTGATGATGAGACCCGCCGCTATAGCATAGACAAAACCAGTGGCAGACATACGGGCTGCACTCTCGCGGTCTTTCGCTCCAAGTGTCCGTGAGATGAAATTGCCAGATCCGTGCCCAAAGAAAAAACCTACAGCATGGATGATAGACATGGCAGAAAAGACGACACCCACCGCAGCAGTAGATTGCGTGTCGATTTGTCCCACAAAAAAAGTGTCGGCGATGTTGTAGAGGCTGGTTACCAGCATACTGATAATCGTCGGCACAGCCATCCTAGTAATCACACTCGGAATGGCACCTGTGGTCAGTTGTGTGTAATTGTCCTGGTGGGGATGCATCTTATTATTGCAGTTATCAGGCAGTTCAGACCGCCGCTACAAGCCATTTTTGAATTCAGCCATCATGCCTCGCTAAGCAGAATCTGCACAATGCGGTCGGCGGTGCGACCGTCCCAACGGTCGGGAATGGCTGATTTCTTCCATCTCCCGTTGACCATATCCTCCACACACAGCGTTAACTGCGAGGGATTCTCTCCAACGAGCACATTGCTGCCAACACGAACCGTCTCGATATGCTCGGTGTAACTATTGAGCGTGATGCAGGGTACGCTATTGAATGTAGCCTCTTCTGCTACGTTGCCCGAGTCGGTGATGACACCCATAGCGTTAGCCGTAAGCCACCCAAACTCAAGATAGGACAAAGGAGAAAGGAGGCGGAGCGTTTCTCCGGTGCTCTTGGTCTTCATCCATTCCCCTACAGCTTCGCGTGCCGGTCCCCGCAGAGGAGCAACGACCGGGACGTCGCCTGCCGCTCTTACCATACTGTAAAGCATGGCAAAAAGATTATCACGGTCAGCAATCAGCGCTTTCCGGTTGAGCGTGAAGACGATGTATCGTCCTTCTTGCAACCCCAACTCATCGACCATAGCAGGACGCTGCCAACGGTTGCGATTGAACCGCAGGGTATCCATCAGGATATTTCCCACTTTGTAGATTTGTGAAAGATTGGCACCTTCACGGGTGGCAATATTCGATGCGCCATCGCCCGCGGTAAAAAGCAAATCAGAAAGTCCGTCAATAACGAGGCGATTAATTTCCTTGGGCATTTTTATGTCGAAAGAACGGGTGCCAGCCACGAGGTGTGCCAAACGGATGCCTTGTTTTTTAGTGACAATAGCCGCGGCCATGGTCGAAGCCAAATCGTCAACGACAATCACCACATCTGTAGGATTCTGCTCAAGGTATTTTTCGAACTCGCCCATGACTCTACCTGTGATTTCATTGAGCGATTTGCTGTCAACGCCAAGGAATACATCCGGACGGGGTATTTGGAGATCGTCGAAAAGTGTGGGTTCAAGCGAAGGATCATCTTCAACGCCAGCATATACCAGTCTATAGTCAATGTCTTCGCCTTGTTCGCTGGCTTTTCTTACGGCACGTATGATGGGAGCCACCTTGATGAAATTAGGACGGGCTCCTGCGACAATACAGATATTCATGTTTTTCAAGAAGTTAAGAGGGGAAGAAGGAGAATAAATCCTAGGGGCGATACTTCGGATTGGAAATCCAGAAACTCATCACGACTGGAATTAAGCCGAGAGGGTCTAGGTAGCACTAGGTACCACTAAGAGATTCTAGGAAGACCTAGGCTTTATAGGAGATTCCAGGAATCTCCAGTAAGTTGATTTTCCTAGAGATTCCTGGAGTTCTTAGATTATTGGTCTTTGAACATTTCCTTGATGCCGCCGAGACTGCCGAGTATGTTGGTGGCCTCGTAGGGGAGGTAAACGGTCTTGGCTTGTCCGCCCTGTGCCAGTTCTTGCATCATCTGAATGTATTTCTGCGCGAGGAGGTAATTGGCGGGATTTGTGCTCTTGCCTACAGCCTCTGTGATTTTCTCGATGGCGATGGCCTCAGCTTCAGCCTTACGGATGCGAGCGGTCGCCTCACCTTCAGCCTGCAGAATCTGTTGTTGTTTGAGAGCCTCAGCACGGTTGATGGTAGCGGCTTTCTCACCCTCGGACTGGAGGATTTGCGACTGTTTGTTACCTTCACTGGTAAGGATGGCAGCACGTTTGTTACGCTCAGCCTGCATCTGCTTCTCCATGGCCATGAGAACGCTCTGAGGCGGGGTTATATCCTGCAATTCAACGCGATTGACCTTGATACCCCATTTGTTGGTAGCATCATCAAGCACTGCGCGCAGTTTGGTATTGACGGTGTCGCGCGATGTGAGCGTCTGGTCGAGTTCCATCTCACCGATGATGTTACGGAGAGTAGTCTGCGTGAGTTTTTCGATAGCGTTGGGCAGGTTGTTGATTTCATAAACAGCCTTGAAAGGATCAACGATCTGGAAATAGAGCAATGCATTGATCTGCATCTGGATATTATCCTTTGTAATCACATTCTGCTTGTCAAAATCATAAACCTGTTCGCGCAGGTCGATGCTATTGCTGTAAATATAACGGCCCCGATTGAGAGTGATGATGGTTTTGGCCGCATCAATGAAGGGAATGATGATGTTGATGCCAGGTTGCAATGTGGCATGATACTTGCCGAGACGTTCGATGATACGAGT
Organism: uncultured Prevotellaceae bacterium; assembly: GCA_946403615.1. Taxonomy (GTDB): domain Bacteria; phylum Bacteroidota; class Bacteroidia; order Bacteroidales; family Bacteroidaceae; genus Prevotella. Next base: position 2,276 of record CAMJAO010000058.1, on the reverse strand, counting down.
CTCAGACTGGGGGATAATCACTAATGTTTTTTTGGCGATGATAATCACCAGGAGCACTACGGCTATTAAAACGATGAGTCCAACGTTCATATAATTTGAAGAAATTAAAGCCCCCTCCACCTATAGAGTGAATGCGGGGAGTGAATAATTGGTTTTGAAATGGGAATAGGGATGAAATGTATCTGGGTGCTATGACACTTTCTCGACTGTGAGAATGATGCTGTCGCGATTAACGACACGCACAGAAGTGTCTTTTTCGATGAGTTGTCCGTCGGCAGAGAGAGCCTTCCAATCATCGCCATCGATGGCCACACGTCCATACCCACCTGCTTCGATGGTCTCGCTCACCCGTCCTACCCTGCCCATGAGGGCATCGGCATTGCTTGGACGGTCCTCGTCATTTCTGTGTAGCCACCTTTTCGCGGCAGGTCGCAGGAAATAGATGCTGAAGAACGAGACTAAAGCAAAGATGATAATTTGCGGAACGAGTCCTAATCCGAGCGCGGAAGCTGCGGACGCGGCCAGAGCACCAATAGAGAAGCAAATGACAAAGAGGTCGCCTGAGCCTAACTCAATGATGAGGCAAAGAATAGCCACCAGCAACCAAACGAGCCATGCATTGTTTGAAAAGAATTCAATCATTGTCAATTAAAGAAATATATATGATTATTTGATACGTATAGAGCCTGATGCTTTCGTACGGGTTTTCTTATTGCCAGTGCTCTTTGTGCCTGAGGTGGTTGCAGCCGGTGCTGCGGCTGAGGTTCCACCAGCCTTGTAATATTTCAAAGCCTCGGGCAGGTGTTTCTTGATGTCAGCGATGCGCTTTTCGTCAGACGGGTGAGTGCTGAGGAATGAAGCGGTAGTACTGCCGCCTTGTGCAGCCATACGCTGCCAAAAAGTGACAGCCACATTAGGATCGTAGCCAGCCATGGCTGCGAAAATCAGTCCCATGTAATCGGCCTCGGACTCATTCTTTCGTGAGCCGTGCAGATTGGTGAAATAGGCGCCATAACTCAACGCCGTGGTAGCGAGTTCGCCCACAGTGCCCAGTCCGAATGCGGAAGCAGCAGCACCGAAGATTTGCGTACCCACACTGGCATTTGATTTCTTCGCCATCTGCTCAGAAGAGTGCTTGGCCACAGCATGGGCAATCTCATGACCCATTACAATGGCAAGTGAAGGCTCGTCTTGTGTTACAGCGAGCAAGCCCTCATAGACAGCAATTTTACCACCAGGCATACAGAAAGCATTTTGCTGGTTGTCGGCCAAAAGATTGAACTCCCATTGATAGGTACTTGCCTCAGCGGCATATCCATTGGAGCGCAGGTAGGTATCGACGGCGTTAGCGAGTCGCTGCCCTACCCTTTTGACCATCTGTGTGGCTTGCTGATTGGTAGAGATTTTGCCTTGTGAAAGGTATTTCTGATACTCCGTAGCGGCGAGAGCCGGTAACTGAGCATCTTCTGACGACAATGTGTGTTTACGTCCTGTGATAGGAACAGTATAAGATGCGCCGCATGACGCCAACAGCATCATGGCAAGCGACATTAACAGTATGTTTACTTTTTTCATAAGTATATGGTTTTAATAAGAAGTTAAAAGGTGATAAAGGGAGGTAAGAAGAGATAGATGATAATAGTTTTGTTGATTAGTATCTTATGTCGTGACATTCCTGAAATCAATCGTCGAGATGTCCGTGAATATGGTCAATCTGCTGGTTGATTTGTGTGCTGAATTTCACGGGATGCCAAATGAAATCATAGATATTGGTCACCTCGCCAGTGGAAACGACCACCTTTCCATATCCGAAAATACGCCCGAGGATGCTCTGCTCAACTTTCACACCCTCACATTTACGGAGCATCAGTTCAATAGATTCCCTCTTGATGATGCCTCGTTTCTCGATGACTCGCCTGTTGGTGACGATGAAACGCTTACCGTTGTTGATGACGAATGCCCATATCAAAGCCAGCAAGAGAAGCACACCGGCGAAAATGAGCCTCAGACCTATTTCTCCCAATGGAATGAACGGCAGTGCTATACCAAGGAGTACGAGCAGTGCCGGGAACCAATACATGAAATAGTGCAATTTTGCCTCATACATGATTTTTTCACCTTCCATGAGGCTGTCTTCAATGTATCCCATACAATATAGATTTAATTGTTTGATTGTTTCTGCAAAAATACAGACATTTTCTGATATACGCAACAATTTACTGTGTTTTTTTAAGCATCGGCAGACGAGGGCTATGCCATCGAAAAGCACGTTATAA
>CAMJAO010000057.1 GCA_946403615.1 uncultured Prevotellaceae bacterium | reverse complement strand
TAACCATCAACCGTCAATTCGGTACTGGCGGACATGAGGTGGGTGCGGAGATAGCCAAAAGACTTGGCGTAAAACTCCTTGATAAACAGATACTTACAGCTGTTGCTAAAGAACTTAATGCCGATGAGTCGGCCATTGAGAAGTTGCATACACGAAATCCCTCCTGGTGGGACGATTTCACACAGTTCTACCAGCATTACATCACCGAACATGAATACCACATCAGCGACCGCGATGCCACATCAAGGCAAATCTTCAAGGCGCAGGCGGAGATTATACGGCGCATTGCTGAACAAGAGTCGTGTGTCATTATCGGTCGATGTGCTTTCGATATTTTCAAAGATTACCAGAACTCACTTAAAATATTTATTCACAGTAAGATGGAGGCGCGCATTCGACGGATAGTCGAGCGATATGGAGTTTCCGATAGTGATGCCAAACTCATGATTGTGGATAATGATTATACCCGTGAGTTGTACACCAAGACGTTTACCGGTTCAGAGTGGTATGACGCCCGCAATTATGACCTCTGTCTCGATGTGGGAAAGTTCGGCGTAAACGGTGCCGTCGATTACATCATGAAAATGATTTCCGACGAGTAAACCGTCTGTTTGTTGACTTGATTTCGGAAAGAAATTAAAAAATTTGGAATAGATTGGAATAGATTCTTCCATATATGTAGTTTTATTTCTTTCCGAAATCTGTTATTTATTTCTTCCTTATGTCTTTTTTGTCTGAAATAGAATTCACAATTTGTTCTTTTGTCATCACTTTTCACGCCTAAATTTTGTCAACTGACAAAAAATGAGTAATTTTGCACGATTTTTTGAGTGTAAACAAAACTAAGATATGAATATTTCTTACAAATGGTTGAAAGAATACGTTGATTTCAACCTCTCTGCCGAGGAGGTTTGCGCTGCGCTCACCTCTGGAGGCCTCGAAGTTGACGCGCTCGAGGAAGTGCAAAGCATCAAAGGTGGCCTCAAAGGCCTGTATGTCGGTCAAGTGCTCACATGCGAGCCGCATCCAAATTCCGACCACTTGCATGTCACAACCGTTGATCTTGGACGCGAAACGCCTTCGCAAATCGTATGTGGCGCACCCAATGTGGCTGCCGGACAAAAAGTTATCGTTGCTGATCTCGGATGCGTGCTATACGATGGCGATAATGAATTTGTCATTAAGAAATCAAAACTGCGCGGCGTGGAGTCCTGCGGAATGATTTGTGCTGAAGACGAAATCGGCATCGGCACCGACCATGCGGGTATCATCGTTTTGCCCGACGATGCGGTGGTCGGAACACCTGCCGCTGAATATTATCATCTCGAGAGCGACTGGCTCATCGAAGTGGATATTACTGCCAACCGTGCTGATGCGCTTTCGCATTGGGGCGTGGCTCGCGACCTTTACGCATGGCTTGTGCAAAACGGTTACAAGACTTCCCTCCACCGTCCTTCTTGCGACGAGTTCTCCGTTGACAATCATGACCTGCCTATCGACGTTACCATCGAGAATACTGAGGCTTGCAAACGCTATGCTTGTGTCAGCATCACCGACTGCGATGTGAAAGAGTCGCCCGATTGGCTGAAGAACAAACTTACTACCATCGGATTGCGTCCCATTAACAACATCGTGGATATCACTAACTATGTGATGATGGCTTACGGACAGCCGCTCCATTGCTTTGACGCAGACATGGTCACCGGCCGTCATATCATTGTTAAAGACAAGAATGATGGTAAGAAATTCATCACTCTCGACGGCGAAGAGCATATCCTGGGTGAGCACGACCTTGCCATCTGCAATGCTGAAGAGCCCATGTGTATCGCTGGCGTGTTTGGCGGCAAGGGAAGCGGCACGTACGAGAACACCCGCAATGTGGTGCTCGAAAGCGCGTATTTCCATCCCACATGGATTCGTAAATCTGCACGCCGTCATGGTCTGAGCACTGATTCATCCTTCCGCTTCGAACGTGGTATCGATCCCAATGGTACTATCTATGCGCTCAAACAGGCTGCCATCCTTTGCAAACAACTCGCTGGCGGCAAGGTGTCTATGGAGATTCGCGATGAATATCCCAATCCCATGCCCGACTTTCCTGTCTCGCTGAAATATGACTATGTGAACGGCTTGGTGGGCAAGGACATTCCCGCTGAGACAGTCAAGAGCATTGTCACTACACTGGAGATGAAAATTGTCAGCGAAGATGAGCAAGGATTGGAACTCCTCGTTCCCGCCTATCGCGTTGATGTTCAACGTCCCTGCGATGTGGTTGAGGACATCCTCCGTATATACGGCTATAATAATGTGGAGATTCCCACACAGTTGAAGAGTTCGCTTGTGGTGAAAGGTGATGAGGATATCAAGCACCGCCTCCACAATCTCGTTTCTGAGCAACTTGTCGGTGCAGGTTTCAACGAGATCCTTAATAACTCCCTCACCAAAGCCGCTTATTATGAGGGTCTCAATGGCTATCCAGTCAATCGTCTTGTGCCTATCATGAACCCGCTCAGCAGCGACCTCAATGTCATGCGGCAGACGCTTCTTTTCGGTGGTTTGGAGAGCATTGCCCACAATGCCAACCGTAAAAATCCCGACCTGCGTTTCTTCGAATTTGGCAACTGCTACAGATTTGCCCCGGAGAAGCAGGATCCGGAGAATCCCATGCGCGCTTATACTGAGGAACAGTACCTTGGACTTTGGGTTACAGGTAAACGCGTCAGTGGCAGTTGGGCGCATCCCGATGAAGAGTCTTCGTTCTATGAGTTGAAAGCCCATGTCGAGAATATCTTCTGCCGCATCGGATTGAAGCCTGGCATGGCAGTGCTGAAGAAAAGCGATAACGATGTGTTTGCAAAGGCCATAGCCATCGAGAACCGTGGTGGTAAACTTCTGGGTGAGATGGGCATCGTCAGTACAAAACAACTGAAGGTTGCTGGCATCGACAATCCTGTGTATTATGCTGAACTCAATTGGACGGCTCTTATGAAGGCTGTTCGCAAAAACAAGGTCCATTTCGAGGAAATCAGCAAATATCCTGCTGTCAGCCGCGACTTGGCACTGCTCATCGACAAGTGTGTGGAGTTTGAGCAAATTGAGCAGATAGCACGTCAGACGGAGCGAAAACTCCTCAAGAGCGTTGAACTCTTTGACGTCTATGAGGGTAAGAATCTGCCTGAAGGCAAAAAGAGTTATGCGGTTAATTTCATTCTGCAAGATGAGCAGCGCACACTCAATGACAAGCAGATTGATGCTATCATGCAAAAACTTATCGCCAATCTCAAGAAGCAACTCAATGCCGAACTACGGTAAAAATTAATTTTTTTTCAATTCATAATTCGTAATTCTTCATCGCGCTCTGCGCGACAATTCAATATTCGTCATTCAACATTAGTATTAAAATATGGGAAGAGCATTTGAATATCGTAAAGCAACAAAACTGAAGAGATGGGGCCACATGGCCCGCACTTTCACGAAAATTGGTAAGCAAATCGCTATTGCTGTCAAGGCTGGTGGTCCGGAACCGGAGAACAACCCCACTTTACGTGCCATCATCGCTAATGCAAAGCGCGAGAACATGCCGAAGGACAACATCGAGCGTGCTATCAAAAATGCGATGGGTAAAGACCAGAGCGAGTACAAAGAGGTATCATACGAGGGATACGGACCTCATGGAGTGGCTATCTTTGTCGATACGCTGACTGACAACACTACACGTACGGTGGCTGACGTTCGCTCAGTCTTCAACAAGTACAGTGGTAACCTTGGCACTCAGGGCTCGCTTTCGTTCCTGTTCGATCACAAGTGCGTTTTCACCTTCAAAAAGAAGGATGACATGGACATGGACGAGATGATTCTCGACCTGATTGACTATGGCGTGGAAGATGAGTTCGATGAGGACGAGGAGGCTGGTGAAATCACCATCTATGGTGACCCGAAGAGTTTCGGAGAAATCCAGAAACATCTTGAGAGCCAGGGATATGAGGTGACCGGTGCTGAGTTTACTCGCATCCCAAACGACTTGAAAGACGTGACCGAAGAACAACGCGAGACTATTGACAAAATGGTAGAAAAACTCGAGGAGTTCGACGATGTGCAGACAGTTTACACAAATATGAAACCTGCTGCAGAGTAAGTCATGGAGGAAATCAGGCACATTACTTACAAAACACAAGGCACATGTAGTCAATACATCGACCTCGATGTAGATGAAAACGGCATCATCCAGCAGGTGCATTTCACAGGAGGTTGCAATGGCAATCTTCAGGGTATCTGTTCGCTGGTCCGTGGAATGCATGTTGATAAGGTCAAAGAAAAACTTCAGGGCATTCGATGCGGGTACAAACCTACATCATGTCCAGACCAACTCACACGCGCCATCGATGAGTTGATGAAAAGTTAACATCACAAAAAAAGCGGGTTTAACCCGCTTTTTTTGTTTTTAACCAAATTCGGCTTAAATAAAAATCCATCTCTTTTATCTTTCCGTTCACCCTCCCTTTTGGAGGGTCGGGGTGGGTGCTTTTCGAGGGCAGGGTTGGGTATTTAGGATGGGTCTTATGAAGTAAATTCCTTATTTTATCTCTTGATTTTTTATGGTATCCAGAAACACAACCTCACCGGTACTCCCTGAACGGCAGAGGAAAGCGAAGTTATATCCTTCCTCCACATAGATTTTATAGTGCAGGTTGGCTCGCACTTCACCCGTCAAGCCCTCATGCATCTGCGCACGTTTCGATTCAAATACATTAGCGCTGACATCAGCCGCATCTATCAGTCTTTGGTGGTGGCAAAACGTTTTTGTCGCCTTGTCAAATGTCAGACTGTCTAATATCGTGTTGTTGTCTGGAGGGGTGGGGCAGTTTCTTTCTGTATATTCCTTGGCTTCGCGTTCTGCACGGTCCTCCATACTCTCAAAACATCCTGTCAGACATATTGCCGACAATATTATCAACAAACTCTTTTTCATAGTCTTATTTTTTGCAAAGTTACGGTTTTATTGCCAAATAGCCAAAAACTGTTCAATATAAAATCTCAAATCAATACGCCAGCACATGCCATAACTCGCGTAGACGTTGCTCTGGATCCCACTTGCCGTCAAAAGTCCAAAGGGCAGTTATCTCATTATAAACAGGGTGGCCTGGCGCATCTTTTAGATTGTCGTTCAGCCAGTCGCCGTGCCCTCCTTCTCGCACACAACCATTATAATAAGTACGCTGCCCCCATGGACAAGGATCCAACACTTTGTCGGTATAGGCATAACTGATGTTCGTGTCGAGGATCTGTTTCGACAGTTTGCAATTGATCACATAGAATTGAGAGTCGTGATGATAACGTCCTAGTATGGTTGGACTTTTAGCGTCGAAGGTGGAGTTCGTTACTACCAATTTCTTTTTGGGATCACCTCGGCCGTCATGCCATAGGATAGCACGCCCGTCGCCATAGAAACGGCATCGTGTGGCATAGCACCAACCGCGAGGACAGAGAAAATCGACACCTGGGCAGCGTAAATATAGGTCGGCATGGTAATACATACCGTTGCCCTCGGGTGCCCATAGTGATAGAGCGTCATTGCCGTCGGCCCAGATATTGCTGTTAACGATGATGGTGCGAGTGGCGCGACCGAATACTGCCATCTGATGTTTTGTAGTGCTCTCAATGGTTGCTCCATAATTGTTGTAAATAGTCAGTCCGCTGATGACACAATCGTCTGCACCTTCTTGCAGCACGACTACTCCATTGCCCACTTCTTTACCATTGTATTCCTTGATGGTGCGTGTCTCAGCGGTCTCAGCCAATATGATGAAGGTACTGTCGCGGTCCTCGCCTACCAGCACGATGTTTGGCCGGTCGATAATCACTTTCTGCTCATAGGTACCCTTTCGGATGAATATCTTATAGGGCTTTTCCGGGTGCTTCGGTGCTTGCTCGATGGCATGTTGTATGCTCTTGCCGTTGTTGACGATTGCATCGAAATCGTTCATGTCTTTCTTAGGGATGGCGTTGAAATCAAACAGTCCCGTTTCGTTGATACCCTTACCCTTCGGGTCTAGTTTTACACGGTGGCTTGGATCGTGTCTCATTGCCCATTGTTCATAAAGACCGTAGAGTTCCCCTGGACGGTCAGAATACCAGCCATAGCCGTTACGGCGTTCGTGACCGATGTCTTCCAGACGGCGTCGGGGCAATCCGTCGCGGTCACAGACGAATGGTTCACCGTGCTTTAGGTCATAGTAACGTCCCCACAGTGGAGGTGCCTGGTCATCTTTTATCAATGTCACTTCTGAATCAGGATGGCGCCACTTCCCCGTCCTGCTCACACGCAGGCCGGTCAGTTTATGTGAGTCAAACCATTTCATGGCTCCGTGGATTGCGCGTTTCACTCTTTCATCGGGATGTGGCAGTTCCATCAACAGTTTGATGATCGAAGCGCTCTCCATCGAGCAATAAGATGCTAACTCAAAGGTGCGGGCGGGAGCTGGTGCCAAGGTCTCTCGGTCGTGCTGTTGACACCATACTGTGGGCTCGCCGTTCACAATAATTTGGGTGTTCAGTATGCACTCAATGCCTTTGTTAAACGCTGTCGCAGCCTGTTTTCTCTGCTCTGCTGTGGTCAGCTTTCCTTGATAGGGTGCTTTTTGGAATGCGATATCACGTAGTAGCGACATGGTGCTCACCATCGCGTCATCATTGTAAGTGATATGTATTTGATAACCATGAGGGTCTGGCCAGAACTGTGGCCATCCGCCATTGTCATACTGTCCGCTCAGCAGATAATCTACGCCATTTCGGAATCCTTCGGCATAACGTTGCTCGCCTGTGGCCTGATAGAGCCTTGCCAAGTAGTTCATCTGCATGTTGGTGGCACCGTTGTCGGTTGTGGAATCATCCCGCCGTTGCTTGTCGTTTAGCACATCTTCCCATTCCTCGTCGGTCAAATGGCGTGCCATGTCTAAATTTTTCGGCCATCCTCCGGTAACACGTTGGTATAGTAGAACTTGGTCGCCTATCCGCGACGCTTCTGCCGTCTTGAAAAATTCCGGGTCGGTTTCACGCAGGGCATTTCGGTCTATAGTCTGGGCTGACATTGCCATAACATTGACCCAAAAGACTGTAAAGAAGACAAGGAATCGTTTCATAAGTAAGTTTGTTTATAGAGTCTCTTTGGTTCTTGGATGCTGCAAAGTTAAGTTTTTTAACTGATTCTAAGTACTTGTTTGCAGAAAATAATGGCGAAATAATAAAAACGTTTGGGCATTTCGTGATTTTTTTGTAATTTTGCACTTTACAAGTATATTATAAAGATGGATCACATCCGAAATTTCTGTATTATCGCGCATATCGACCATGGTAAATCGACCATAGCCGACAGATTGCTCGAATACACCAACACCATACAAATTACCGAGGGACAGATGCTCGACGACATGGACCTCGAGAAAGAGCGTGGCATTACCATCAAAAGCCATGCTATACAGATGGAATATGAACTCGACGGAGAGAAATATATCCTCAATTTGATTGACACTCCGGGACACGTCGATTTCTCATACGAGGTGTCGCGTAGTATTGCTGCTTGCGAAGGCGCGTTGCTCGTGGTCGATGCCACACAAGGTGTGCAGGCACAGACTATCTCGAACCTCTATATGGCTATTGACCATAACCTCGAAATTATCCCCGTCATCAACAAAATCGACATGCCTTCAGCTATGCCCGACGAGGTGGAGGATGAAATCATCGATCTCATAGGTTGCGAGCGTGAGGATATCATCAGGGCGTCGGGAAAAACTGGCGAGGGCGTGCCCGATATCCTGCGTGCGGTCATTGAGCGCATCCCTCATCCCGTGGGTGACCCAGCGGCTCCGCTTCAAGCATTGATTTTCGACTCGGTGTTCAATTCTTTCCGGGGCATTATCGCCTATTTCAAAATCCTTAATGGTTCTATCCGCAAAGGCGACAAGGTGAAGTTCTTCAACACCGGTATGGAGTATGATGCAGACGAGGTAGGTGTACTCAAAATGGATATGATTCCCCGCAAAGAGCTGTCCACTGGCGAGGTGGGTTACATCATAAGCGGTATAAAGGATGCAAAGGAGGTGAAGGTTGGCGATACCATCACACATATAGCCCGGCCCTGCGACAAAGCCATTGAAGGATTCCAAGAGGTCAAACCTATGGTGTTCGCCGGTGTTTATCCCATCGATCCCACCGATTACGAGAATCTGAGGGCCTCGCTTGAAAAACTGCAACTCAACGATGCGTCACTGTCATTCACTCCCGAGTCGTCTGTGGCACTGGGCTTCGGTTTCCGTTGCGGATTCCTCGGATTGCTCCACATGGAAATCATTCAGGAGCGCTTAGACCGTGAGTTCGACATGGATGTCATCACCACCGTGCCCAATGTTTCCTACATGGTTTACGATAAACAAGGTGGGGAGAAAGAGGTGCATAATCCCTCCGGACTTCCCGATCAGACCATGATTGACCATATCGAGGAACCGTATATCAAGGCGTCGATTATCACCAATGCCAATTTCATCGGACCCATCATGAAATTGTGTCTTGACAAGCGTGGTGAACTTATCAATCAGGAGTATGTCAGCGGTAACCGTGTGGAACTCAATTTCTACCTCCCTCTCGGCGAAATAGTCATCGATTTCTATGACAAGCTCAAGAGTATTTCAAAGGGATATGCTTCGTTCGACTATCATATCTGTGGCTTCCGCCCCTCTCGGTTGGCAAAACTCGACATCCTGCTCAATGGGGAACCTGTCGATGCGCTGTCCACACTGACCCATCAGGACAATGCTGTGGCGTTCGGGCGGAGAATGTGCGAGAAATTGAAAGAGTTGATACCGCGTCAGCAGTTTGATATCGCTATACAAGCTGCCATTGGTGCAAAAATCGTTGCGCGCGAGACTATCAAATGTGTGCGAAAGGATGTCACCGCTAAATGCTATGGCGGAGATGTGAGCAGAAAACGCAAATTGCTCGAGAAACAGAAAAAAGGTAAAAAACGCATGAAGCAAATAGGCAACGTCGAGGTGCCGCAAAAGGCTTTCCTCGCCGTGCTCAAATTAGACTGATAAATTAGCATCTAAACAATCAAATCAGAAAAATAACTAAGGAGGATACCATCCTATGAAGGAATTACCAAGAAACACAAGAGACATCGCACGTGAGCTGGCAAGAAAATACAGCACCATGACTCATGATGAACTCGACGCCCTCGAGAGCGTGCTTGTGCCTATGAAATTCGCGAAGGGCGAAATGATTCTCAAAGAAGGTGAGATATGCCGTTATATCTATCACATCGACAAGGGATTGGTGCGGCAGTTTTATTACAAAGCCGATAAAGAAGTTACGGAACATATCGGTACCGACAATTCCATCGTCATGTGTATCGAAAGCCTTTTCCGCGAGGAACCCACCAAACTGCAGATGGAGGCACTTGAGCCGACCATGATTTATGCTTTGCCCAAAAAACGGCTGGAAGAGGTGGCACTCCACAATGTCAACATACAGATCTTATATAGAAAAATCTTGGAGGAATCGCTCATGTTGTCACAGGTTCACGCCGACCTCGTGCGCTTTGAGACCGCCCAGGACCGTTACAGGAAAATATGTAAACTCATGCCGCAGGTCGTTCTCCGCGCACCTTTGGTATATATAGCCAACTATCTCCAAATGACTCCGGAGACGCTCAGTCGTGTGCGTGCGGCCACTCTCCTAGATTAATCTGGTTTTGTTTTCCTCTGCAGAGGAGATATAGTATAATCGCAGGCGGGATGACAAATTATGTCATCCCGCCTGCGATTACTGCCTTTACCCTCATTGGGAGGGAAAGGTGGTTATTAGAAGAAACATGCTTTTTGATACAGGAATCGCTTGATGCTCTTCTTCGGTGTCTTCTCGAATTCTGTGTCTTGCAAACGGATGGAAGACAATTTGCTGTATGCTGGTAGTACCGCGTTCAATTCTTGACGGTTTTGCTCCATGATGTTCTTCAGGTCCTCGTTGGTGAATCCCATGTTCTTTGCCACGTCATAATCGGGGTGTACC
>CAMJAO010000056.1 GCA_946403615.1 uncultured Prevotellaceae bacterium | reverse complement strand
AAACAATCCCGCGCGAATGTGAGTTATTTTGCTCATATTTTGCGCGAGATTGTCGAAAAGCGGTTTATTGGGCGTTTGGATAAAAAAAGAAAGAAGTTTCTTTTGTTTTGCCCCTGACTTTCCGTATCTTTGCAACGATTTGGGCTTAAGGTGTAAATGGGCCTTCAACGAATCAAAATCAACAGTTATGAACGATTTCAAGGATAAGGTGGCCGTTGTGACGGGCGGTGCCCAGGGCATCGGGCGGTGCATTGCCGAGGAGTTTCGCAAGGCGGGTGCACACGTCTGTGTGATAGACAAACAGGCGGGTGACCACTTCGTGGGCGACATCTCCGACCGACAGGTGCTGGAGCGTTTTGCCCAAGAGGTCATTGCGAGATATGGCAAGGTTGATTTCTTGATCAACAATGCGCTGCCGTTGATGAAAGGCATCGACGAGTGCTCCTATGAGGAGTTTCAATATGCCTTGAGCGTGGGTGTCACGGCGCCCTTCTACCTGACCAAACTCTTTGCCAAGCATTTTGCTGAAGGTGCTGTCATCGTGAATATTTCATCGTCGCGCGACCGTATGAGTCAGCCGCAAACAGAGAGTTACACCGCCGCGAAGGGAGGCATAGCCGCTTTGACCCATGCGCTGGCGGTCAGTCTCGCCGGGCGTGTGCGCGTCAATTCCGTCTCGCCCGGGTGGATTGACACCAGTTTTGCCGTCTATGAGGGGCCTGACGCCACACAACAGCCGGCAGGACGCGTCGGCAATCCGATGGATATCGCCAACATGGTGCTGTTCCTCTGTTCCGACAGGGCGGGATTCATCACAGGCGAGAACATCTGCATCGACGGCGGCATGACCCGGCAGATGATTTATCATAATGATTACGGATGGACATTGCAGAGTCCTTCTCCGTCAAAATAGATATAATCAGGGATGCTGGCTTCACGTCCGCATGAATCCTGCGGGCTGCCCGCCAGCGCTCCCATAACATAATTGCTATATGGCTTTAGAATATATGTCACAAGAAGGTTACGATAAACTCGTGGCCGAACTACATCAGTTAGAGACGGTAGATTTGCCTCAGGTCAGAGAGGCTATCGCCGAGGCGCGCGACAAAGGCGACCTGAGCGAAAATTTTGAATATCATGCCGCCAAGCGTGAACAGGCACGTCTGCTGAGCAGAATACGTTTCAAACAGCGGGTGCTGGCCAATGCGCGGGTGTTTGACATGTCGCGCCACTCCTCGGAGAGTGTGCAGTTGCTCAGCCGCGTAGAGATAACCAATCTGGCAAACAACAACCGGATGGCATACACGATAGCCAGTCCACATGAGGCGAACATCCGGGAAGAAAAAATATCCGTGAAATCGCCCATAGCCCAAGCCCTGATGAGCAAGAAGGTCGGCGATATCGTCGAGGTGCAAGTCCCCGCCGGCATCATGCGTCTTCGCATAGAAAGCATAGAATAATATCAACTCATAATAAAGCAGTTCACTCTTCATACAACTCCCTCCCTTTGGGAGGGTCGGGGTGGGTTCATTTATAATTCTTTACACTCTATGAAACTAAGCAACAACATTGAGATACCGCAAATAGGGGTGGGCACATGGACCCTGCGCGGCGTAACAGCAAGAGACAATGTGCGGTTGGCCCTCGAAGCGGGCTTCCGCCATGTTGATACGGCCCAAAGTTATGAAAACGAGGCCGAAGTGGGCCAAGGCATTCTGGACAGCGGTGTCAACAGACACGGGATATTCCTCACGACCAAGGTGGCGACAAACGTCATGCGTGGGGGCCGCCCGTCCGTACAACAATCCATCGATGACAGTCTGCGCAGGCTTAAGACCGATTATGTTGACCTGCTGCTCATCCACTGGCCGGTGAAGGACTGTGTGAAAGACACATGGAAGGTGATGGAGGAGAACGTGCGCCGGGGAAAGGTGCGCTCTATCGGTGTGAGCAATTTCAACCGCCATCACCTCGACGACCTCTTCACCTATGCGGAGATACGCCCCGTGATCAATCAGATAGAGGTGCATCCTCTGATGACACAGGAAGAGAACATCGCCTACAATCATCAGATGGGCATCCAAGTAGTGGCTTGGGGACCATTCGGCCAAGGTGATATCGATGTGGTGGGGCATCCGCTGCTGCAATCACTGGCGAAGAAATATGGGAAGACCGCCTCGCAGATTGTGTTGCGATGGATCATTCAGCGCGACCTGATTACCATTCCACGAGCCAAGCCCAACCACTTTGCCGAGAACTTGGACGTGATGACCTTCACCCTGACAGATGAAGACATGGCTGCTGTCAGCGCCTTGAATCAGAATCTGCGTTCGAATGTGCTCAATGACCCCGAAACGTTTCCATGGTAAATACACACAGAAATGAATAACACGACCAACGACCAACTTCAGACCATGGTTCCTGACACAAAAAGTCCCAAGGTCATTATCCTCAACGGCAGTCCAAAGGCTGACGGTAACACCGCGACTGCCCTGCACGAAGTGGAGCGCACACTGCAGCGGCAAGGTATTGAGACCGAATGGATACACGTAGGCCACCGCACGACACATGGTTGCATCGCCTGCAACAAATGTTGGGACACGGGCATCTGTGCGTTTGACGACATCGTGAATGACATATCAGAGAAAATGCGCCATGCCGACGGTCTGCTCATCGGATCGCCCGTCTATTTCGCATCGCCCAACGGCACATTATTGTCACTGCTCGACCGGCTGTTCTATTCCAACCTGCACACCGACTGGACCATGAAAATAGGGGCTTCGGTCAGCATAGCCCGCCGTGGGGGTGCCACCGCCACAATGGATGCGCTCAACAAGTATTTCCTGAAGACCAACATGCCAGTGGTGCCGTCGCAATATTGGAGCATCGCACACGGAACCGAACCGGGCGAGGTGGTTCAAGACGAAGAGGGTATGCAAACCATGCGTCAACTGGGTATGAATATGGCGTTCCTTATCAAATCTGTCCGTCTGGGCATGGAGCGATACGGATCGCCAAAGATTCAGGAACCCTTGGTAGAGACACATTATATAAGATAACAAACACCGACCTAAATTCTTCACCATTATGACCATCAAGAAAATCACACTGCTAATTACCGCCACACTCTCGTTGACGGCCGCGGCACAAACCATCACAGGAAAATATGAAGTGCCAGAGATGCCGGAATGGGCAAAAAACGCGGTCTTCTATCAAATCTATCCCCAAACGTTTTATGACTCCGACGGCGACGGCATCGGCGATTTGCAGGGAATCATCAGCAAACTCGATTATGTGAAGAGCCTTGGCGTCGATGCCATTTGGTTCAACCCTTTTTTCGATTCTCCATTTAATGATGCGGGCTATGACATCCGCGATTATTATAAGATAGCGCCACGCTACGGCACCAATGAAGATGCCCGCCAACTGTTTGATGAGGCTCACAAACGGGGCATGCACGTCATCTTCGACTATGTCATCAGTTATACGGCCATCGACCACCCGTGGTTTGTGGAGTCGCAGAAACAAGAGAAAAACAAATACTCCAACTATTATATCTGGACTGAGACCAACTGGGTGGACCCGCCACGCGAGTTTGCCGGGTCGTTCATCAAAGGTTATGGACAACGCAACGGACAGTTCATGCGCAATTTCTATTGGTGTCAGCCTGCCCTCAACTTCGGATTCTCCAATCCTGACCCCACACAACCGTGGCAGTTGCCGGTCAATCACCCCGATGTGTTGGCCATGCGCGAAGATTTGAAAGATGTGCTGCGCTTCTGGATGGATATGGGCGCCGACGGATTCCGTGCCGATATGGCCGGCGCGTTGGTCAAGACCCGTGCCGTGAGAGGCAACGAGCAGTTTTTCAACACCAACGAGAACGCCACAAAACTCTTCTGGCGCGAGATACGCCAATTGTTGGAGAAAGAATATCCACGCGGGTTCATGGTGGCGGAATGGTCATATCCGGCCGACGCGCTCGACAACTGTTTCCATGTTGACTTCTTCCATTGGTTCAACGGTTACAACGACCTGTTTCAAAAAGAAAGTTGGCGAATTCTCAATGGCGTCAGCGAGGGGCACAGTTATTTCGATGCTGAGGGAAAAGGCAATATCACGGCTTTTCTCAAAAGTTACATGGACCAATATGAGAAGACCGTCGGGAAAGGATATATCAGTCTTCCTCTAGGCAATCATGACAACGCCCGTCTTGGCAACAAACGCAGCGACAAGGAATTGGAAATCATCTATGCCTTCGGGTTTACCATGCCCGGTGTGCCTTTCCTCTATTACGGCAACGAGATAGGCATGAGACAATTGCCCGGCAACTGGCCTCAGGTGGAGGGCGCGTACCAACCTCGCAATGGGGCACGCACCCCCATGCAATGGAACAGCGGGAAAAATCTGGGCTTCTCTGCCGCCGATGCGTCGAAACTCTATCTCCCGGTTGACCCGTCGCCAGACGCCCCTAATGTCGAGGCACAGGAAAAAGACCCCAACTCTTTGCTCAACAAGACACGCCTACTCATCAAATTGCGCCACAGCGAACCGGCTCTGGCCAATTATGCCGAATTTGTGCCTGTCTATCCTTCCGCTGACGCGTCATCACCCTCAGTCTATCCTTTCGTATATGCCCGTGCGGCAGGAAAGGATGTGGTGCTGGTAATGCTCAATCCCAAGGTAGAAGCCTCGGAGGCCACATTCAACATCAACGTGAAATTCAAAAAGACGAAACTCTTAGCCGGCGACCGGTTTGACATCAAGCACAACAAGAAAAGCGGCGACATGACCATTCAGATGCCCCCCACTTCCTATGCCATCGTGAAATTACAATAGGCGGTAGAGGGTGTGTTCTTAGTTTCATGTCGTAAAATCACATTTTAATCACATTTCCCTTACCTATTAAGCCAAACATGGCAGAAAAAGCCTATCTGATACAATGCCCAAGTCCACACTATTTGTTGGTTGTTTCTGACACATAAAGGTGTTTTAATCGACAACGATAAAAAAAAACGGCAAATCATGAGTCAATGAATTTTTTTTCGTTAACTTTGCATCGCTTGAAAGAGGGGGTATAAAAAGAAACCGCCCCCTCTCATTTCGGTTTAATAGACAGACATGGTTCTAAATTATATTTGGATCGCTTTTTTTGTCGTCGCCTTTCTGGTAGGATTGGTGCGGCTGGTTTTTTTCGGAGATGTGGAAGTATTTCCCTCGATGATGGACTCCACGTTCTCCTCATCAAAAAACGCTTTTGAGATATCTATCGGTCTGACGGGTATGTTGGCCCTCTGGCTGGGTGTGATGAAAATCGGTGAACGCGCCGGCATGGTCAACTGGCTGGCACGTGGGCTCTCGCCCGTCTTCACCCGTCTTTTCCCCGACATACCCAAGGGACATCCTGCCACGGGTTCCATCTTCATGAATATCTCCGCCAATATGCTGGGACTGGATAATGCCGCCACGCCCCTCGGATTGAAAGCCATGGAGCAGATGCAGGAACTCAACACGAAGAAGGATACCGCCTCGAACCCGATGATCATGTTCCTCGTGCTCAATACCAGCGGACTGACCATCATACCGGTCTCTATCCTCTCCTACAGGGCACAACAGGGCGCGGCACAGCCCACCGATGTGTTCATCCCCATCCTGCTGGCCACCATCGTGGCGACACTCGCCGGCATCATCGTCACATCTATCTATCAGAAAATCAATCTCTTCAACCGCACGTTGCTGCTCACGTTGGGCGGTGTTTGCCTGTTCATGGCTGCCGTGGTGTGGGGATTTATGCAATTGGACGCCATGATGGTCGATAAGGTGAGCATTTCTGTGGCGAGCGTTCTTCTGTTGCTGATTATCGTGGGTTTTATTGTGGCGGGCATGATGAAACGCATCAATGTGTACGAAGCGTTTATCGATGGTGCGAAAGACGGTTTCACCACCGCTGTGCGCATCATCCCCTATCTGGTGGCGTTTCTCGTGGGCATTGCCGTGTTCCGTGCTTCTGGAGCCATGGATTGGTTGCTCGAGGGCATCCGCTGGCTGGTGGGCGTGCTCGGGTTCAGCACCGACTTTGTAGATGCGTTGCCCACTGCTCTGATGAAACCGCTCTCTGGCAGTGGAGCGCGTGGCATGATGCTCGACGCGATGACGCAATACGGTCCCGACTCGTTTGTAGGCCGCTTGAGTTGTCTGTTCCAAGGCAGCACGGACACCACGTTCTATATCCTTGCCGTCTATTTCGGCTCGGTCAGCATCAAATACACACGCCATGCAGTCACCTGCGGCCTCTTGGCCGATTTGGCTGGAGTCATTGCGGCAATAGCGCTTGCCTATATGTTCTTTTAACGTTTGAAAGATGGAATTTAAGAGTTTAGCCAAAGATACCGTAATATATGGGATGAGCAGCATTGTGGGCAGATTCCTCAATTATCTGCTCGTGCCGCTCTATACCGCTAAAATAGCCGCTGAGAGCGGCGGTTATGGTGTCGTGACCAATGTATATGCCTACACGGCGCTAATCCTCGTGCTGCTCACTTTCGGCATGGAGACCACTTTCTTCCGTTTTGCCAACAAAGGAGAAGATGACCCCAAACGCGTGTTCAGCACTACGCTTATCACTGTGTCGGTTCTGGCGGTGGTGTTTTTCATCCTTGTCTTGCTCAACATCCATTCGGTGTCGGCCTTCCTGGGCTACGCCGACCATCCTGTATATGTGTGGACCATGGCGGCCACTGTGGCGCTCGATGCCATACAGGCCATCCCATTCTGCTATCTGCGTTATCAGCACCGGCCCTACAGGTTCCTCATGTTGAAACTGCTGTTCATCGGACTGAATGTCGTGCTCAACCTGTTGGCGTTCCTTGTGTTGCCGCTCTTTACCGGTCATGCTACCGATGTGGTCTTTGTGTTCTTAATCAACCTGTTCTGCACGGCTTTTGTCACAATCTTCTTTATCAAAGAACTGTCGCTCGTGCGTTACGGATTAGATACCAAACTCCTGCGGCAGATGCTCTCTTACAGTTGGCCCATGCTCGTGTTGGGTCTGGCGGGTATCCTCAACCAGGCTGCCGACAAGATACTCTACCCCAAACTGGTGGAGGGGCATCAGGGACAGGTTGATCTTGGCATCTACGGGGCCGCAGTGAAGATAGCAATGATCATGGCGATGATTACCCAGGCATTCCGCTATGCATACGAGCCCATCGTTTTCGGAAAGGCCCTCGACAAAAACAGCAAGGAGTATTACGCCAAAGCCATGAAGTATTTCCTCATCTTCACCCTGATGGCGTTTCTCGCCGTTGTGGCATACATCGGCATTCTGAAGTACATCATCGGGCGCGACTATTGGGAAGGTTTGCGCGTGGTGCCGATTGTCATGGCTGCGGAAATCATGATGGGCGTCTATTTCAATCTCTCTTTCTGGTATAAACTCATTGACAAGACCATCTGGGGACTGTGGTTCTCGTTGGCCGGTGTCATCGTGTTGCTTGTCATCAATATCATCTTTGTGCCGAAAGTGGGGTATATTGCCTGCGCGTGGGGCGGTTTCGCCGGTTATGCCACCGCCATGGTGTTCTCTTATATCGTGGGGCAGCAGAAGAACCCCATCCGCTATCCGATGCACGAGATGATGATTTATGTGTTGCTTACCACCATCCTCTTCATGGGCATGACGTTAGCCAACCGCTGCTTGCCCTTATGGGCCGCAGTGATGGTCAACACATTGTTGTTCGCCGTCTTTGTCGTCTATATGGTGAAGAAGGACTTTCCCGTCTCCGCCCTGCTGGAAAAGATAAAAGGGAGACGGTCAAAATAAGACAGAATCATTGTAAAACAATAAATAAACCTATCTATCATATTTATGAAAAAAGCACTTCTAGTTATTGCCAGCATGCTGTGCCTTACTCAGGCACGTGCTGATGAGGGTATGTGGACCCTCTACAACCTGCCCCCTGCCGTTTATGCTCAGATGCAGGCAGAAGGTTTCATGATGCCTTATGAGGGGTTGTATTATGGCGACAAAGCCCTCAAAAACGCAGTGGTCAACTTCAGCGGCTACTGCACCGGCGTGGTGGTCTCGCCCGACGGTCTGGTCTTCACCAACCACCACTGTGGCTTCGATGCTATCCGCAGCCATTCCACCGTCGAGCACGATTACATGCTCAACGGATTTTATGCCAAAAGTTATGCCGAGGAACTGCCCAATAAGGACATGTTCGTCAGTTTCATGATTGACCAAAAGGAAATCACCGACCAGGTGAAAGCCCTTGGATATTATGAACTCGACAGCGAAGGCAGAGAGACGCTCATCGACTCGCTGCAGCATGCCATGACCGATGCGGCTAAACTCGTCGATACCACATATCATGTCAGTATCGACCCGTTCTACGAGGGAAACAGTTTCTTCGCCACCACCTATCAGGATTTCACCGACCTGAGACTGGTGTTCACCATCCCCAAGTCGATGGGTAAGTTCGGTGGCGACACCGACAACTGGATGTGGCCCCGTCAGACCTGCGACTTCTCCGTCTTCCGCATCTATGCCGACCCGAAGACCAATGGCCCCGCCGCCTACAGTGAAAACAATGTTCCCTATCATCCCAAATACTGGGCTCCCGTGTCGTTGCAAGGCTATAAAGACGGCGATTTTGCCATGACCGTCGGCTATCCGGGCAGCACCGAGCGCTATCTCTCCTCCTACGGCATCAAGAACATGCGCGACGGCGAGAATACCGTGCGTGTGCAGGTCCGTGGCGTGAAACAGGAGATCATGAGGCGCCACATGGATGCTTCCGAGGCGGTGCGTATCAAATATGACTCGAAATATGCGCAGAGTGCCAACTATTGGAAAAACTCCATGGGTATGAACAAATGTATCGACTCCATCGGCATTATCGCGCAAAAGGAGCGTTTCGAGCAAAGCATCCGCCAGTGGCAGGATTCTACGGGATATCTCAAGGGTGAACTTGATTTCGAAAAACTGCGCCAGGCTTACGCCGCACAGTTCAATCACATGCGCGCGTTCTATTATATGTATGAGTCGCTTTGGACCACCAGCGAATTCTCCTCACGTGCCAGGAAAATCATCAATGGCGCGGAAGTGCAGGGACCCGAGGACAATCCTAAGAAACAATACATACAGTTCAAGGACAACAGCGATGAATGGGATGAGGCGCTCGATAAGGAAGTGCTAGCCGCCATGCTCAAAAACTATGCCGAGCATGTCGATACCAAATACTTGCCTTCGTTCTATAAGACCATTCGCGACAAGTTCGCCAACGACTACACTGCTTACGTCAACTATCTCTATAAGAAGTCGGCCTTTATGAAGAAAGGAAAGAAGATTTACTTCAACAATGAGAAAGTCATCAAGAAAGATCCCGGCTTCGAGTTCGGTTTAGGTTTATTCGAGATTATCTGGAACCTGCGCGAGGTGATACAGGAGTCCTCTAAGGTCATCGAGGAACAAGAGCGGTTGCTCTGTGCCGCCGTACTGCGTATGGAGCAGGATATGCCCCACTACAGTGATGCCAACTTCACCATGCGTCTGAGTTACGGTCAAGTGGGAGGCTATGAGTTGGGCGGCACTCAGTCGGGTTATTACACCACGCCCGAGAGCCTGGTTAAGAAGATGAAGAGCACCTCTGACCCCAACCACGATTATTTCGCTGAGCCCATCATGCACGAACTGCTCTCGTCGAAGGAATACGGAAAATATACTGACCCCACAACAGGCACGATGAACCTTTGCTTCCTCACCAATAATGACATCACAGGCGGCAACAGCGGTTCGCCGATGTTCGACGGTAAGGGACAACTCATCGGACTGGCTTTCGACGGCAACTGGGACAGCCTCTCATCCGACATCTTCTTCGATAAGAAACTCGCCCGTTGCATCGGTGTGGATATCCGTTTCGTCCTCTTCATGATGGACCGCTGGGGACACGCCGACCGCCTCCTCCGCGAAATCGGAGCGAAATAAACCGCGATTCAAAGCATTATTAAAAGCATTCACCAAAGGCGCACCTTTGGTGAATTATTAAAAGCATTCACCAAAGGCGCACCTTTGGTG